>JBAZNK010000023.1 GCA_041649255.1 bacterium | reverse complement strand
CCTGCGGCTCCTATTCCTGCTAATTTTAGGAATTTTCTTCTTGTAATTTTTTTCATTTTTCCTCCAAGTTTGTGTAATTAATGTAGTATATTTTTAATATTCTAAATATAAAAAGTCAAGATAATTATCCCGTATTTACTTTACAGGGGGAGAGCTTGTAGTTTATTTTAGTAGAAGAAATTAAATCATGAAATTTCGCAAGATTACAACCTATGAAAATAACATATCAAAAGCTCTATTTAGCTAGAATCAGAAAAAAAGAATTCTCGAGTTCGCAAACAGTAATATTTTTGATTTTTTACATAAAATTTGACAATAAGAGGTTTCATATTAGAATAAAAATAATGTTTGATATTGGATTTTCGGAATTAGTAGTTATCCTTATTGTAGCATTGTTTGTGTTTGGTCCACAAAAATTGCCGCAGATTGCAAGGTTTATCGCAAAAGCTATAAATAAACTTAAATATGAAACAGACAATGTTAAAAAAGTTATAGAAAAAGAGGTTATGGAAGACAATTTAATTAAAACAAATAAACGTCATAATCCGGATTTTAATGTTTATGAAAGATTAAATAAAGGAAAAAGTATACAAACAGAAAATAGTGGAAATAGGGAAAAAAGAGAACATAAAAAGAAAAAATTAAAAGTTAGTAACACTTCTAAAACTGTTAAAAACAAATCCGGAAAAAAGATAGGTAAGAGTAAGAGACAAAAGAAATGGTAAGAGAAGATAGATCTGTGAGTTTTTTTTCACATCTTGAGGAATTACGCAAGAGACTGATTTTTTGTGTAATAACGATTATAATTACTTCTGTTGTGGCGTATAACCAGACGACGAATATATTAAAGCATCTATCCCAGCCTTTAGGCAATTTGTATTTTTTGTCCCCTGTAGAGGCATTTATTGCAAGGATGAAGATAACACTATTCTGTGGGCTTTATCTTGCTCTACCGATTATATTTTATCAAATATGGAGATTCGTGGAAACGGGATTACATAATAAAGAAAGGCGGAGCATATCTTTACTTGTAGTTTTTTCTTTTTTGCTATTTACTTTAGGGGGAGCATTTGCGTATTTTGTGATGTTACCAATAGGATTGAAATTTTTATTAAGCTGCGGGACTGCAACCTTACAACCAATAATATCGGTAGAAAAGTATATAACTTTTGTAGTTGGTTTAGTCCTGAGTTTCGGACTGGTCTTCCAATTGCCAATAATTATATTCTTTTTAGCCCAAATAGGTATCGTGAGTCCAGGATTTTTATTTAAACAACAAAAGTATGCGATTCTGATAATATTTATAGTTGCGGCAATTTTAACGCCACCGGACGTATTCAGCCAATGTTTAATGGCAATACCATTGTTGATTTTATATGAATTTAGCATTTTAATATCGGTGTTTGCGGTAAAAAAAAGAAATAGGGGGGAAGATGGGTAAAATAGGAGTAGGAGAATTATTGTTAATACTCGCAATTGTGCTTCTTTTGTTCGGCGCTAACAAGATACCACAGATAGCGAAATCTTTAGGACAGGGAATAAAAGAATTTAAGAAAGCGAATAAAGGCGAGGGAGAGGATGTTAAGAATAAGACAAAAGGAGGAGGAAAAGTTAAATAATACACTTTAAGATTGAAAAGATATAAATTATCTTCCCAAATGCTTTCGAAATGGAATGCCTTTAATAAAGTACTTATTGTAATGTATATTTAAATGGGAAACATACTATTTAAAAGAAGAGTTACATATTATCATCGCCTGTTCTATATCCCCTTTTATGAAAGTGTCTATGGTTTGGATAATTATGGGAGCTAGTTCAGTTAATGCTTTGAGTTCGGTTTTTGAGAATTTAGACAGTACAAAATCGGCAGCGTCATATTTTTTGGGGCCTATGCCAATCCTGAGACGTGGGAAATCGTCAGTTTCCAAATGATAGATGATAGACTCCAATCCTTTGTGTCCGCCACTTGAGCCTTTGCGCTTTAACCTTGCCGTTCCAAAAGGGATTTCAAAGTCATCTACTATTACGAGAAAATCAGAATTGGAAATATTATATTTTTGTATGATTTGTTTTGCAATTATCCCGCTTTCGTTGACATAAGATAGGGGTTTTACGAGAAAACATTCTGTGGTTTCACCGACGAGCCAGTTGTTTTTTAATTTTAATTTAGTATTGTAATATTCGGATAACTTATCTATAAAGGAGGATCCTATATTATGTCTTGTGGATGTATATTCTTTCCCGGGGTTACCTATACCAAAGACAACTTTAGTCTTCAATCTTAAATCTGACAAATCTTTTTATCAGAATGTTTTCACGAAATTTGGAGATGTTTTCTTTGATAAAATCTTCTACGGTTATTTCAGCGTTTTTTAAGAAAGGTTGTTCCAGTAAACAATTATCTTTATAGAATTTTTCTAGTTTACCTTCAGCTATTTTATCCAGAATCTTTTCAGGCTTCCCTGATTGTTTGGCTTCTTCTTTATAGATTTCTATTTCGTGCGCAATTTCTTCTTTGGGAACTTCGTTTCTTGAAACCCATCGTGGTTCTGTTGCGGCGATTTGCATAGCTATGTCGTGGGCAAGTTGTTTGAATTCCGGAGTTCGAGAAGTAAAATCAGTTTCACTTCTTACTTCAACAAGGACACCAAGCCTTGAACCAAAATGTATGTAAGATTCAATAAGCCCTTCGCCAGTATCTCTTCCCATTTTGGATTCAGCTCTGGCTATTCCTTTTTTTCTGAGGAGGTCCGTTGCCTTAGCAATATCATTACCACATTCCACAAGCGCATTTTTACAATCCATCATGCCTGCGCCTGTTTGGTTTTTTAAATCCTGGATTAAACTAATACTTGGTTTTTCCACTGTTTTCTTTTATTGCTCTTCCTGCTAAAACGGCATCTGCAAGAATTTGGGTTATTAATGTTACAGACCTTACTGCATCATCGTTTGCAGGTATAGGATAATTTATTGGGTCTGGGTTGACATTCGTATCTACGATAGCTACAACCGGAATATTAAGTATCAAAGCTTCCTGAAGGGCTATCTTATCAAATTTTGGATCTGCAATAAATATAATAGACGGTAATCTGTTCATATCAAGAACGCCATCTAAAAATTTATGCATTTTTTCCATTTTTCGTTCCATGTCAAGAATTTCTTTTTTCTTGAATTTAGTCCAAAGGTCGGCAGCCTTATCTGCTTCGAGTTTTTTTAATTTATCAACACTTTTTCGTATAGTAACGAAATTTGTGAGTGTGCCACCAAGCCATCTTTGAGTACAGAAAAGAGAATTACACCTCAAAGCTTCTTCTTTTATGACATCGGCTACTTGAGATTTAGTTCCAACGAACATAATTAGTGAATCATTAGAAGCTATGTCTTTGACTATATCATAAGCTTTGTTCAAAAGTTCCAGAGTTTTGTCAGGATCAATTATATGAATACCTTTTCTTTCCCCAAAAATGTAGGGTTTCATCTTTGGGTCCCAGTGAGAAGTCCGGTGCCCAAGATGCATACCAGCTTCAAGAATATCTTTAACGCTTAACGTTTTGTCCATTGGAATGCCTTCCTTGCTTTAGCTAATCCATACTTGCGGCGCTCTTTTTCACGAGCATCACAGGTCAGGAAACCATAAGGTTTTAATACTTTTCTTAGTTCAGGGTAAGATTTTATTATTGCTCTTGCAATAGCGAGTTTTAGTGCGTCTGCTTGCCCTCTAACTCCGCCCCCCCTGACATAAGCAATTATATCAAATTGTTTATCTTTTATTTGTTGTAAAGGAGCTAAAATTGTTTTTATTAAATCTTCGCGACAGAAGTATTCTTTAAGTTGTTTGTTATTAACTTTTATTTCTCCTTTACCGTTAGTTAATTTAACAAGAGCGCTGGCTTCTTTTCTTCTACCGGCAGCTTTAGAATATTCCATAAGTTATACCTCCAACTTGACAGGTTTCTGAGTCTTGTGAGGATGTTCCGGACCTGTATAAACTTTTAATCTTTTCAATCTTTTGGCATTCAGTTTGTTTTTAGGCATCATACCATGAACAGCGTGAAAAATTATGCGTTCAGGATGTAATTCCATTTCCTTTGCATAAAGCGTTTGCGTGAGTCCGCCTCTCCAACCTGAATAACGGGTATATATTTTCTTATTTTCTTTGCCTCCGGTGACTTTTATTTTATCTATGTTAACACATATGACAAAGTCCCCTTCATCTTTGTGAGGTTCATAAGTGGGTCTATTTTTGCCCATCAAAATATTAGCTATTTTTGTTGCAAACCTGCCTAAAACCTTACCTTCAACATCTACTATCCACCATTTTCTATCCATAATGGAAGCTAACATAAATAAATAAACTCTTTTTGTCAAGACTTTTTATCAAATATTAAAATGTTTTGAAATAGTGGGGAGGAATAGTAAAAATTGTTGATATCCTTGAATTTAGACTTGTAGTATATTTTTGTAAGCAATAGATTTGTGATTAATTTGCTGTCATTTTTATTCCGACAGGTATATCCCTTTTGTTAAAATATATATAAATAGTTTTTTGATGAATTAGTATTATTGATAAAATTAAAGGCAAAGAATTTTTAAAATCAATATTTCTTTATTAGAATTAGATTAGAGGAAATTTTTCCCATAACATAATTTGGCCTGTGTAAAATTTAAACTATAATGATTTATTAAAATATTTGTTCTGACTGACTGGGAGTAAATGATAATATATTATACAGTAGAGATAAGCTCTAAACATTTTACTAACAACTAAACACTAAATATTAAGCTTGAAGCTTACTTGTTTATATCAAGTTCTGAATTAGTAGCAATAAAAAATATAAGGGAGATGAAGGAACAAAATACGGGCAGTAATTGTGAAGAAATACACTTTGTTTGACTCATAAAGATGTAAGGATGTAATTTAACTTTTCAACTTTGATGATCTGGATATAAATATACTATAACTGCTTTTGTCTATATATGTTTCTCTAAATGTATATGTAATTAAAGGAATTAACGCTTAAAACTTTAGTAGTGATTAATGTTAATATTCTGAAATAGTAATCACAAAAATAAAAAACTTGTTGACAAATATTGATTTGTTATTTACCCTCACAGACTATATGGGAATGACTGATCCGATTGGCGATATGTTAACTCGCATAAGAAATGCTATTAATGCAAAGCAGAGCGAGATAATTATGCCTTCTTCAATAATGAAACTTGGTGTTGCGGATGTTCTTAAAAGGGAAGGGTATATCAAGGACTATAACTTTGAAGCCTCAAAGCCTAAAAATTTCATACATATATATCTTAAGGATGTTCCCGTTATTCAAGAAATAAAAAGAGTAAGTAAACCGGGGTGCAGGATGTATAGTTCAGCCGAAAAGTTGCCTCGTGTAAGGGATGGATTAGGAATTGCAATACTTTCTACATCGCGAGGAATATTATCTTCTCGCGAAGCTAAAAACTTGAAAATCGGTGGCGAAGTTTTGGCTTATATTTGGTAATATAAAAATGTCAAGAATAGGTAAACTTCCAATTTTAATTCCAGAAAGCGTAAAAGTTCAGATGGATAATAATAAAATTAAAATTGAAGGTAGCAAAGGAAAACTTGAATATAATGTGCCGTCAAATATAAAAGTGAATATAGAAAATAATTATGTGAAACTTAGTTTGATTGAAGAAAATAAGCTTTACGAACCTATTTTTGGGACTACAAGGGCACTTCTTAATAATATGTTCACAGGGGTAAGTAAGGGGTATCAAAAAGCATTGGTAATTGTTGGACAGGGGTATCGCGCAAAAATGGATGGAGAAAAATTAGTTTTGCAGATGGGGTTTGCGAATCCTATTGAATATATGCCCGCGGAAGGTATAAAAATAACTGTTCCTGACCCACAGAAAATTATTATTACTGGTATAGATAAGGAATTAGTAGGCAATATAGCAGCAACTATAAAAGCATATAAACCACCTGATCATTATAAAGGTCAGGGTATAATTTACGAAGGCGAATACGTCCGTAAAAAACCCGGAAAGAAAGCAGCGGGTTCAGGAGCTTATGGAAGCACGAAATCGTAGGCATAAAAGATTAAGGTATAAATTGGTAGGCACACCGGAACGTCCTAGATTATCAGTTTATAGGAGTTCAAAATATATTTGTGGACAAATAATAGATGATACTGCAGGACATACACTAGCATATATAAGTTCTGCTGTTTTAAAAGAAGGGACTAAAAAAGTTAAAAGTAAAGAGTGTGGTAAACTTATTGCTCAGCTTGCACTTTCGAGAGGAATCAAAAAAGTTGTTTTTGATAGGGGTGGTTATCAATTTCATGGCAGAATAAGTGAATTTGCCATAGGCGCAAGAGAAGGTGGATTAGAATTTTAGTGGGAGAAATATGAAAGATACAAGGAATAATGATACTTCAGGATTAGAGAAACGCACAATAAGTATAAAAAGAGTTACGAAGACTACAAAAGGTGGGAAAAGACTTAGATTCCAGTCTTGTTGCGCGGTTGGAGATTGTCAGTCTCGTGTTGGAGTTGGTCTTGGAAAAGCTCAAGAAGTAGCAAGCGCAGTTAACAAAGCTGAAATTAGAGGTGAAAAAAATATGATAGAAGTTAAACAACGGGAAGGTACTATTCCACATAGTGTTTATGGAAAATGTGGAGCTTCTAAGATTTTTATGAGACCTGCTTCACCCGGAACTGGTATTATTGCATGTGGTTCTGCTCGAGCTATACTTGAATTAGGCGGGATAAGAAATGTTCTTACAAAAGCGTTCGGATCACATAATTCAGTTAATCTTGCGAAAGCTACCATTGATGCTCTTTTAAAATTAAGAACTTCTGAAGAGGTGGCCACTTTAAGGGGAATATGGAAAAAACAATAAATATAAAAATTACTCAGGTAAAGAGTGTAATAGGAAGTACTAAACGGAAAAAGGGAACAGTTAAGGCCCTTGGATTAAGACGAATAAGGCATTCGGTGATTCATAAGCTTACTCCTGAAATTGAAGGTATGGTAAATCACGTGAAAGAATTAGTAAACGTGGAATTAGTCAAATGAACTAATTGAGGACGGGTAGGTTGAAAAATTACAACCTATTTCTAAAAGAAATTGCTGAAAAAGAAGGAATTACACTTTTTGGCACCTGTAAAATTGAAGAACTGAAAGATTTATTCCATCAGGAGATAAAAGAAAATTTGCCATCTCTTTTGTATGCTATTTCTATAGGATATAGATTATCTAATGGAGTTCTCGCAACGATAAAAGATGCTCCAAGTTTACTTTATAAACATCATTATAAAAGTATAAATTGGTTACTTGACCAAGCTGTGGAAAAAATTGCAAGTGTGATTCAAAAGGAAGGAAAGCTTGCAGTTGCTATACCTGCCTCACAAATAGTTGATTGGGATAAACAAACTGGACATTTATCGCATATACTTATTGGACAAAAGTGTGGGATGGGATGGATTGGTCGTTCCGGAACCCTTGTAAATGCGAAATATGGAGCACAGGTAAGATATGCGACTGTTTTAACCGATATGCAATTAGAAGTAAGTAGTCCTTCAGAAGGAAGTTGTGGAAATTGTAAAAAGTGTATAGAAGCTTGTCCTGCTGGTGCAATTACTGAAGAAGGATATGATAAAAAAAAGTGTATGGAGAAAATAAAAGAGTTTGCTCGTATAAGGGGAATTGGAGTTGGTATATGTGGGATATGTATTAAAGCTTGTGTCCCAAATTAATGGAGAGAGATAATTATGTTTGATAGATTTGCAAGTAGAGGGTTGGGTATAGATTTAGGGACTGCTTCCACATTGGTATTTATTCCCGGCAAGGGAATAGTTCTCAATGAACCTACGGTAGTAGCCTTTGACGTAAAATCAAAACATGTTATTGCAGTTGGAAAAGAAGCAAAACAAATGCTTGGGCGAACGCCTGATACCATAAGAGCTATAAGACCAATGAGAGATGGAGTAATTGCTAATTTTGAAGCAGTGGAAGAACTTTTAAAACAATTTATTATGAGAGTTAAAGTAAGCGGTCTTTTTGCTAAACCTCGTGTGGTTGTTGCTGTCCCTTCCGGAACGACTGATGTAGAAAGGCGAGCTGTGCGAGATTCCGTAGAACATGCGGGCGCATCTGAAGCATGGTTGGTTTTAGAACCCGTTGCATCTGCTATAGGTGCCGGGTTAGAAATTGACTCATCGTTTGGCAATATGATAATTGATATCGGTGGAGGTACTACAGAGATAGCTGTAATTGCTCTCTCAAATATTGTGTGTAATGAATCAATAAGAGTAGCCGGAGATGAAATGAACCTTGCCGTAGTTGACCATTTAAAAAAGAAATATAATTTGTTAATAGGAGAATCTACAGGGGAAGCTATAAAGATAGAAATAGGGTCTGCTGCATTATCAAAAGAAGAAAAAAGTATGGAGGTTAGAGGAAGAGATGCTATTGGTGGATTGCCTAAGGCTATTAAAATTAATTCTAAAGAAATTCGTGAAGCGTTACAAGCGCCAATCACTGAAATTATCCGGGCGATTAAATTAGCATTGGAAAAAACCCCACCGGAACTTTCTTCCGATATTATAGAACAAGGAATTACATTGACCGGAGGCGGTTCGTTGCTAAATGGTTTGGGAGGACTTATTTCTAAAGAAACTGGGCTTATAGTAAAAACCGTAGACAATCCAATTGAATGTGTCGTTAAAGGTACAGGAAAAGTGCTTGAAAAATTTGAGAAATATAGAGACATCTTAGTTTAATATTTTAAGTAAAGGTAAAATTCCATAAAAAATGAAAAATAGAATTGGGTTAATTATAGTGACGTTTGTTTCTATAATTTTGATTATAACGGGAAGGACTGAAAATGGAATACAATTCCAACTGAAATTAAGTGGTGTTTTTGCCCCGCTGGAGTCATGTACCGCTTTTTTTTTTAATACCTTTAGAATAAGGCAGGAAAACAAAATTCTCAAACAAAAAGTAGTTGAGTTATCAACAGAGAATCAGATTCTTAATAGTTATAAATCTGAAAATGCTCAATTGCGAAAACTTCTTGATTTTAGCCAGCAAATACCTTATCTTGTAGTTCCTGCAAATATAATAAATAGGGAATTAGATCCCATATCTGAAGTCTGCGGAATTAACAAAGGTGTTTTGGATGAGGTAAAAATTGGACTACCTGTTATAACCGAGGATGGTATCTATGGTAAAATTGTAGAGGTTCAATCCAATAAAGCATTAGTTCAAACTTTGTTTAACTTTAATTTCAGGATAAGTGGAATGGATATAAGAAGTGGAGTACAAGGAATTGTAAGGTGGGAAAAAGGGAAAGGGTGCATATTAGAACATGTTCCAGTAAATTTCGATATAAAAGCAGGGGATGAAATCATCTCTTCCGGTATAGGTAGTATATTCCCCAAAGGATTAAATATTGGGAAAGTTAAGGAAGTGACTATAGATCCAAGCAAACTTTTTTATTATATTACTTTAGATCCTGCCTGTAAATTTGCTAAAGTTACTAATGTTTTTGTTCTAAAAGAAACAGCTTTGAATGCAAATGTTTCTGACGATTCTTTGTTAGTTAATACACTAGGTTGGAAAGTTATAAAAACAGTGCCGGATAGTATATATAATAAATCTTCGGATACTCTATATAATAAACCGAAAGATATTTATAATAGTTCTTTAAATGATACGGGTAGCATTAATCAAGAAGATGAAGAAATAATAGAGTAACTTCACTGCTAACAGGCAAAAATGATAAAATTAATCGTATCCACTTTTTTGTTTTTTATAATGCAAATTACGATAGTTAATAATATTGCCATATTCCATATTACGCCCGATATTGTTTTAATTATTATACTTTATATTGCTTTGTTTTATGGAGAAATAGGAATGTGGATAGGATTTGGAATAGGTATTTTTTTAGATCTTTATAATTTTTCACTGGGATGCAATACTTTAATGCTTTCTTTAATTGGTTATGGAGCTAAAGAATTATCAGGTAGAATTTATAGAGACGCCCCTTTATTATGGGGTATAATAATTATTACTAGTTCGATAATAAAGAATATAATTATATTTATACTGCAAAAAGAATTATCATTTCAACTTATAATGACATATATATTACCTGAAGCTATATATACCACAGTGGTAGGAATAGTTATATTTTATATATTCAAAAACTATCTGTTTATAAAAAATACTTATAACAGATAAAATTTAATAAAAGATTTATGGGAAAATTGAAAAAGATTTGACAAAAGCAACATGTTAAATAAAGATATCATAAATATAGATTTTAGGGGGGTGATAAGGATAAATAAAAATATAGTTTATAAAAATAGTAACGATTTTTTTAGGGGGTAAAAATGAGGAAATGTTTCATTCTTCTGATGATATTGCTTTTAGGCGTAAATGTGTTTGCTATAAATACAAACCTGAAAATTCAAGGTGCATTAAGAAATAGTAGTAAAAGTTGTGATTATGCTAAGTGTTCTCTAGGTCCAATACCTTTTAGTGCTTTTTCGGAAGACTTTGAAGGTGGATCGCTAGGTTGGGAAGCAGGCTTTGTCGGAAATCTTGTACCTACAACATGGCATACTGATACTTTTCAGGCTTATGGCGGAAGTGGAAAATCGTGGTGGATGGGAGGATCTCCTTCCATAAAAGGATATGATAATTTTTGGTACCAAAAATTAATTTCACCGAAAATAGTATTGCCAGCTACAGGTCTTACTTTTACATTTAAGATGAATAGGCATGTAGAAGGTACAGCAGGGGCAGAAGCACCATATAACGGTTGGGATGGCTGTAATGTTCGTATTTCAACGGATAATGGCGCTACATGGACAGTGTTGACAAATCCAACGCCTGCTTATAATTCTACAAGTATGTATAGTTTTGGTTTTGCACATGGAGAAGGGGCTAATGTTTCAGGTTGGGGTGGCTCTTCCGGTGGTTGGGTAAATGCAAGTTTTGATATCTCTTCTTATGCAAATGATACGGTTATGATTAGTTGGGTGTTTGCTTCAGATCCTGGACTTTGCACTGTGGATAGTGTAGGGATTTTTGGTTGGCAAATAGATAGTATTGATGTAGCGGGTGTATTTACAAATGACGGCGAAGATACTACGGGATTCTCCTATGCAAGCGGAGCTCACTTAATATATGATAGATGGGTGCTGACAGATAGTTCTTATAATAGCCCTGTACATAGTTATCATTGTATTCATGATTCTAACGCAATGCATGCACTTGTATCTCCTTCTATAAGTATTCCGGATACTGGGCAATCGTTTCTTTCTTATTATGTTTGGTGCGATATGCCTGATTGTGATGGAAATGCGGACCAGAAACTAGAGGATTATTACGAGATAGATATTTCTACAGATGATGGCATAGTATGGAACAATTTTGCTTATGATTATGGTGCTGCAGGCTCAGATTCTGGATGGGTACAAAGAGATATAGGACTTATGGAATCAAATATAATAGCTTTGGACCTTAGCCAATATGCAGGGCAGACGATTAAAATTAGATGGCTTGTTATGACTGACAATAACGATGATGGTGGAGTAGGAACAGGTTTGTATATTGATGATATTAACATTGATACGCTTGGCATAGAAGAAAGCAACAAGCCGAAAATATCTACATATAGCTTATCGAATTGCTCTCCTAACCCATTTACAAGAAGTACCGGAATCAAGTATTCCATTCCTACTAACTCTTGTGTTACAGTTAAAATCTTTAATCTCTCAGGACAGGAAGTAGCAAACCTTGTAGATAAAGAGCAAAATGCAGGTTCATATACTATTAACTGGAATGGAAAAGATAAAAATGGTAAATTAGTTCCAACAGGCATGTATTTATACCAGTTGAAATCGGGTAGTTTTTCCGAAACAAAGAAGATGGTATTAATGAGATAGTACTAGAAAACGACTAAGATTATTAAAAATGAGGGCGCTAAAAAGTGCCCTCATTTTTTTCTTGACTTTTTTAAAAAAAATACTAGATACAACCATACTATGGAAATAAAAGAAATTAACGAAAAAGTTCAGCAGGAGAGCGTCTTTTTAAGCACACTTTATGCTGAAATTGGTAAAGTAATAGTTGGTCAGAAATATTTTATTGATAGGTTGCTGATTGCACTTCTCGGGGATGGACATATTTTGGTTGAAGGCGTGCCGGGACTTGCTAAAACTCTTTCCGTATCGACACTTTGCGACTGTATTCAAACTAAGTTTCAACGTATTCAATTTACTCCCGATTTATTACCTGCCGATTTGATAGGAACTCTTGTATATAACCCGAGAGAAACAAGTTTTTCAGTAAAAAAAGGCCCGATTTTCAGCAACCTTGTCCTTGCAGATGAAATAAACAGGGCGCCTGCCAAAGTTCAATCGGCTCTACTTGAATCTATGCAGGAAAGGCAGGTTACAATTAGTGAAGAAACCTATAAATTAGAACAACCTTTTATGGTTCTCGCAACACAAAATCCAATAGAGCAAGAAGGAACTTATCCTTTACCTGAAGCTCAGGTAGATAGATTTATGTTAAAAGTCAAAATAGGATATCCTACGAAAGAGGAAGAATTGGAAATAATAGAAAGAATGACAAGCAAAGAAAAACCTAAGGCTAATAAGGTTATAGGAGTAAAAGAAATATTTCACGCAAGGGAAGTAATGCAAGAAATATATGTTGATAAAAAAGTAAAAGAATATATTGTTAATCTAATATTTGCTACTAGAGAACCGGATAAATATGGCGCAAAAGACCTTAAAGGATTAATAGCTTATGGAGCATCTCCTCGCGCATCTATTTATCTCACGATTGCTTCAAAAGCTAATGCGTTCCTGCATGGGAGAGGCTATATTACACCCGAAGATGTTAAAGCTGTTGGATATGATGTACTGAGGCATAGAATTATTTTCACTTACGAAGCAGAAGCAGAGAACATAACAACGGATGATATAGTAAAAAGATTATTTGAAGAAGTGGAAGTCCCATAGTTCTTTTTCCTCTCCGTCGGAGGACGGTTAAGTTCGTCTAAGGCGGACTAAAATTTAATATTCAAAATGCTTTCAGAAGAAGTAATCAGAAAAATCAGGAAAATAGAAATCCGCTCAAGACGAACGGTTACCGATGTGTTTGCGGGTGAGTACAAGAGTGTTTTTAAAGGTAAGGGAATGGAATTTCTTGAGGTCCGCGAATATTTCCCCGGGGACGATATCAGAACAATTGACTGGAATGTTACTGCAAGAACCGGAATCCCTTATGTGAAAAAATTTGCAGAGGAAAGAGAACTTACCCTGATGATACTTCTTGATGCCTCGGCTTCTTTTGATTTTGGAACAAAGACTAGAATAAAAAGAGAATTGGCAGCAGAAATAGGCGGCGTACTTGCTTTCTGCAGCCTTAGAAATAATGATAAGCTTAGCCTTGCCGTTTTTACGGATAAAATAGAAAAATTTATTCCTCCTGCTAAAGGAACGGCCCACGTGCTTACTACAATAAAAGAAATTCTATATTTTAAACCGGAAAATAAAAAAACAGATATGAAGCTAGCATTAGAATATGTTTCTCGGGTTATGGCAAAAAGATTTATTCTCTTTATTATCTCTGATTTTTTGACACCGGGATATGAACAAGCGCTTAAAATAGTAAGTAAAAAACAGGATGTAATCCCAATAAGAATGTTGGACCCTTTAGAAATTGAACTTCCTTCTGCAGGAGTAGTTGAATTCGAAGATCCGGAGTCTATGCAGAATATTGTTGTGGATACATCTGACTCCCAATTCAGAAAAAACTTTGTTCTTAAAAGAAAAGAAAGGCATGAAGAAGTAAAGTCTTTCTTTAAAAATTCAGGTATTGATTGTATTGATATAAGAACAAATGAAGATTATATGAAACCCCTTATCAAGTTTTTTGCAATGAGAGCAAGAAGAATGAGATGAAATTTGCCGAACCTGGATTATTTGTTTTGTTGTTTATACCACTGATTATATTCTTTTTGTATCTGTTTTATATAAAAAGACGAAAACAAATCAAATCCAAATTAGGAGATATTGAATTAGTAGAAAAAATGTGTTCGTCTGTAAATTATAAAATGCAATCTCTAAAAGTGTTCTTTATAATTTTAAGTTGTATTTTATTAGTTTTTGCCTTGTGCAGACCGCAATGGGGAACAAAGTTACAGGAAATTAAAAGAAAAGGACTTGATATTATGTTTATTCTGGACTTGTCTAAATCTATGTTAGCTGAGGACATTCCACCGTCAAGATTAGAATACGCGAAATTAGAAGTTTCTAATTTCATAGATAAATTAAAGGGAGATAGAGTTGGAATATGTGGGTTTGCGGGGCGGGCATTTATTTATTGCCCGTTAACTCTTGATTATTCGGTTGCAAAACTTTTTCTCGATATGCTTAACCCTGATGCTATTCCTACTCACGGTACTAAAATCGGAGATGCTATTATAAAAGTAAAAGAATCTTTTACCAACGACAATGCATCTAATTCTAAGTATAAAATAGCTATTCTTATTACAGATGGAGAAGATATTGATTCTGACTGGCATTCTGCCGTTCAGGAAGCAGTTAAATCAGGGTTTAGAATCTATACTGTTGGAATAGGAACCCCCGAGGGGGAACCAATTCCAATTAAAGATGAAAATGGGAATATATCCGGTTATAAAAAGGACCCCGAGGGGAAAGTTGTAATGAGTAAACTTAATGAACCTATACTTGAAAACATTGCCATACTTACCGGAGCAGGTTATTCAAGAGGTGGACTGGATAAAGTCTATCAAGCATTATCACATCTTGAAAGAAGGGAACTTACCGATAAGTTTGAAACTCAATATCAGGATAAATTTCAGTGGTTTCTACTGCCGGCAATAGTTCTTCTTATCGCAGGCTTCATAATTCCTGATAGGAAAAAGAATGCTTAATTTATTGTTATTTGTCGTCCCTATGCTTTTGGGCTCTCCACGAGACCTAAATGAGCACGGGAATAAATTATACAATAAAAAGGACTATGGTGGAGCATTGGAAAAATATAAATCCGCCCAGGTGAAAGATCCAAGACTTATGGTAATAGACTATAATATGGGATGCGCAAGGTATAAAGTAGATTCTCTGGAATATGCGATGTCACTATTTACAAAAATTATGGCTTCGCTTGAAAGTAAGGAACTAAAGGAAAAAGCTTGCTATAATATTGGAAATACTCTATTTAAATCGGGGAATTTGGAACTGGCAATGGAGTCATATAAACAAGCTTTAAGAATGAATCCGGACGATAAAGATGCAAAAATAAATCTGGAATTTGCACAAAAAATGTTAGAACAACAGAAACAGCAGCAAAAAGATCAAAAAAATCAAGATAAACAGAATCAGGATAAGCAGAATCAAGATAAAAAGCAAAATCAACAGCAAAAGGAGCAACAAAACAAGCAAGATAAACAGCAACAACAGGATAAACAAAACCAGGAACAACAAAAACAAAATGCTCAAAATATTCTTAAAAGCTTAGAACAAGATGAAAAAGATACTAAACAAAAGAGTCAACAGAAAAATGCTAAAGTAGGACAGATTCAAATCCTTAAAGATTGGTAAAAATGATTAGAAAAACGGTAAATTCTAAAACTATTATTTCCTTTATCACAATATTTTTATTGCCTTTGGTTCTAAGTGCTCAAAATATAGATTTTACTGCTTCTTGTGATAGAACGCAGGTTGCATTAGGAGAAACTTTTACTCTTGAAGTTAAAGTCGGGGGTAATATATCTAATGCTCCCGAACCTAAATTGCCACAAATGAATGATTTTGATGTTGTTTCCACCGGTAGAATGCAAAATATGTCTATTATTAACGGAAAAGTATCTTCCGCCATATCTTTTAACTATACTCTTTCCCCAAGAAAAATCGGTAAATTCACTATTCCCCCCTGTACTATGACATATAAGGGGAAAAGTGTACAAACCCAGTCTATTGATATTGAAGTGGTAAAATCATCTGCGTCTACACAATCCTCGTCCCAATCACCCAATACTGTGAATCTACCTAAAAGGGGTACGGGACAAAAAGATGTTTTTGCTACGCTTACAATTAGTAAGAATAAAGCTTATGCAAATGAACAATTACTTCTAACTTTTAAATTTTATCAAGGAGTAAATCTATCATCTAATCCATCTTATAATCCACCTCCTGTAACAGGCTTCTGGATGGAAAATTTAGGACAAACCCATAATTATGAGACTATTTCCGGAAGGCAATATCTTGTAAATGAAATAAAATATGCGTTATTTCCAATGTCGGAAGGAACATATAAGGTAGGTCCCGCTTCTATAAGATATGAAGTAGAAGATTTTTTCAGTTTTCCATTTGGTGGCGAAACAAGGGTTGCAACAACCAATCCATTGGAAATTACGGTCATTAATCTCCCATCGAAAGCCAAACCAACTGATTTTTCCGGTGCCGTCGGAAAGTTTGAAATGTCATCCAAGTTAGATAATGCACAGGTAAAACAATGGGAACCTGCTACTCTATCTATTACGATTAGTGGAGAAGGAAACATAAAATCAATAGAAACTCCTAAATTACCTGAATTACCTGATTTTAAGATATATTGTTCCGGCTCGGATGTAAAATCCAATACTAGTAAAAATAGAATTGCAGGACAAAAGGTTTTTAAAGTTATCCTTGTTCCTCAAAGAGAAGGTAAGTTTGAAATACCACCTATAAATTTTTCTTATTTTGACCCTTCTATTGCCGAATATAAGACACTGACCACAGGTAATTTGTCTCTTAGTGTAAGCGCCGGGATAAAATCACAGTCTTATGTTGCGTCCCAGGAAGGACAACCCGTTGAAATAGTAGGGCAAGATATTCAATATATAAAAACAGAATTGAATCTTAAAAAAGAAAATAATTGCCTTTATAAAAATAAAATGTTTTTATTTGTTCAGATTTTGCCCTTGCTTGCTCTTTTAATTGCTTTTGTATCGGCTAAACAAAAGGAAAAACTCCTGACGGATAAAGCTTATGCTCGTGCTGTAGGTGCCGACAGGACAAGAAAAAAAGGGCTTGCCAAGTGTCAGAAAACATTAACAAAAGGAATGACAAAAGAGTTTTATGATGAAGTTCATAGAATTTTAATCGGGTATATAAGCGGCAAGTTAAATATACCGGCACCTGCTCTTACAACAGAGGTAGCAATAAATAGGCTGAAAGGAAAAGGTGTTGATGAAGAACTGTTGAAAAGATTTCATAATCTGCTTTCTTGCTGTGAGCTTACAAAATTCGGATTGGGTGAATTGAAAAATGAAGAAATGAAAAAGAATTATAAAGAATTAACCGAACTATTGACAGAATTTTCAAAAAAATTATGAAAATAATATTATTATTGATCTTATCAACCAATCCGGATATTGCTACTCTAACAGATGCCAATAACCTATATAATAAAGGACAGTATGATGCTTCCATAGAAAAATATGAAAACTTAATTAATAAAGGTGTAGCAAACCATGTGATATATTACAATTTAGGAAATTGTTATTTTAAGCTTGGTAAATTTGGAAATGCTGTTTATTTTTATAAGAAGGCACAAAGACTTGCTCCGGGAGATCATGATATTAACTATAATCTTGATTTTGTACGCTCAAGGCTTACGGATAATTTGAAAACATCACAGTATCCTAAATTTATTACTTCTTTCATAGATTTTTTTACATCTTTGAACGTTAATTTCCTTTCACTATTTGCTTCTATATTATATTTCCTGCTTGTAATTACGATTATTATGTCTTTGTTTAAAACCCGCTTCCCGGTTAAAAATTATATATTGGGGTTATTTGTAGCTTTATTTGTTGTTCTGGTTGTTTTTATTATAAATTTCAAAACAGTAAATTCCAGGGAAGGTGTCCTTATCGATAATGTTGCAGAAGTAAGAAGTGGACCATCGGAAGATTATACGCTGATATTTACCATCCATGAAGGGATGGAAATGAGAATATTGGATGAACAAATCCGACAAACAACAGGTGGACAGGAAAGCTGGCTTAAAATAACTTTGCCTGGTGGACTTGAAGGATGGCTACTTGCAGAGAAAGTTAAAAAATTATGATAACACTCCTTTTTATACTAATTTCTTCGGTTAACTTTAATACAAATGTAGATAAAAATGAAATATCTGTTGGAGACCGTATTAAATACCAGATAGATATACAAAAAGAACAATCAATAAAACTTGATACTACTGAATTACCCCAAATAGGACAACCGATTAAAGTAATTTATTTCCCTGTTGATACGGATACTTTATCTGTTAAAATGTTAAGTAGTAATTTTGAAATAATAGACAGAAAAATATCCGAAGATAAAAAATCGGTTAAAATTGTTTTTACTCTTACAAGCTTTAAGGCGGGAAACGATACTATACCTGAATTAACCATAAAATATAAAGATAATACAGGGAACAAATCCGAATTTGTTACTAAAGGAATACCTGTTAACGTTAAAAGTATATTGCCTGATAATATTCAGGATATAAAAGATATTAAGCCCCCGGAATCAATACCAAGAAATTGGGGGATGATACTTTTAATCTTATTGATTATAGTTGTTTTGGGTGCTACAGGATGGATAATATATAAGAAAAGGCGTAGGAAAATAGAAACGGCTGAAATATTATTAAGGCCGCCTTATGATTTAGCATTAGAACGCCTTAACTCCTTAAAATTAGACAAAAATAATATAAAAAAGTATTATATCGAACTTTCGGATATTATAAGACAGTATATTGAAGGAATATATACTATTTCTGCGCCTACCGAAACTACCTTTGAACTTTATAGAGAATTAAGAAAAATAAAAATAAAATATGAAATCATTGAATATATAAAAAGCTTTTTAGATAATTGTGATATGGTAAAATTTGCTAAATATGTGCCTTCTCCGGAAATAATAGAAAAGAATTATCTGGATGCAAAGGAAATTTTAAGTAAGACTAAACCTGAGGAAAAAGTTGTTATATCAGAAAATGTAGGTAAAAACGGAGGTCAATAAATGTTTCATTTCGCATCTCCATATTGGTTGTTAGGATTGCTCTCTCTTCCTTTAATATTCTGGTGGCACCTTAAGAAAAAACATTCAACTATGAGATTTACTTCCGTTGATTCTTTTGCAGGTATAAAAGAATCTTTTAGAATAAAACTTTATAAAATATTGCCATTTATTGAGATTTTTACAATTGGTGTATTGTTAATAGGGCTTGCAAGGCCTCAAATCGGAAAAACGTATGAAGAAATAGTTACAAAAGGTATCGATATAATTCTTGTATTAGATATTTCTTCCACTATGAATACTATTGACTTCCCGCCCGATTATAATGTGGATAAAATTGAAGGTATATTGAGAAGTGGGCACCAGGAATCTTTACCCATCCGTTTACAAATTGCTAAAAATGCTGCTAAAGATTTTATTAATGGCAGAAAAGGGGATAGAATCGGTTTGGTTTTGTTTTCTCAACAGTCGTTTACGCAATGTCCCTTAACTCTGGATTATAATATACTTTTAAAACTTCTTGATGAGTCCAAAATTGGAATGATTGAAGATGGAACCGCTGTGGGAATGGGCATTGCAACAGCTGTAAATAGAATAAAAGACTCTGATGGAAAAAGTAAAATTATTATTCTTTTAACAGATGGAATAAATAATGCCGGTAAAATAGACCCTATGACCGCCTCGCAACTTGCTAAAACTATGAATATAAAAATATATACTATAGGAGTGGGAAATAAAGGAATAAGCGTATATCCGGTCCAAACAGGTTTTGGTGTTAGATTTGCAGAAGTAAAAGAACAGTTAGACGAAGAACAATTACAAAAAATTGCCGATATTACAGGTGGACTGTATTTTCGTGCAGACTCTCCGGATGCCCTAAAAGGTATTTATAAAACTATAGATAAATTGGAGAAAGTAGACATAAAAACAAAAAGATATACTCTTTATCGGGAAATATATAAATATTTTGTATATATTGGGTTATTGAGCTTGTTATTGTATATTTTTCTGATTTTTGTAATAGTAGCAAAAATTCCTTGAACTAATTTATACTTAAAAAACAATCAAAAATAATAAATTCCCAGAGAAATAGTAATTGACAAACATAAAACTCCAATTATTAATTAAAAAATTTAAATTACAACCATATTATATGAAGATGCAGGACAAGGGGGCGACATGAGGAAAGGGAGATTTAATGTAGCAAAAGCTACATTAGCAGGATTCGTGAGTTTGTTTTTCATTGGCAGGCTTTTTGCGGCTAATGATATTACAAGACCGGATGGAAGTACGGATATAACTAAATTAAACACTCTTCTTAAACAGAAGGGTGCAGGATGGGTTGCAGGAGAAAATCAATTTTCTAAAATGACTTCCGAAGAAAGGAAATCTTATCTCGGAACTTTGACTTCTAACGAGCAAATTCCCGAAAAAGAAGTAAAACAGGTCAAAACATTACCTGCTTATTTTAACTGGAAAAACAAGAATGGCGTTAACTGGATGAGCCCTGTAAAAGACCAGAAAAGTTGTGGAAGTTGCTGGGCATTTTCAGCTGTTGGTGTAGTAGAAGCATTAATAAATATAGGAGAAAATAATCCTACACTTAATTATGATCTGTCAGAACAAACATTAGTTACGTGCTCAGGAGCCGGAAGTTGTGGTGGAGGATACGTCGACAAAGCGCTTAGTTTTATCCAGAGCACAGGGCTTCCTCTGGAGAGTTGTGACCCTTATACTGCTGCTGACGATGGATGCAGCAGATGTGCTGATTGGGCATCTCAGGTGAAGAAAATTAGTGGTTACAAAAGCGTTTCAGGTGCCAATATTAAAACTGTGTTATTAGAAAATCCACTTTCTGTTACTATGCAAGTTTATGAAGATTTTTGGTATTATTCCGGTGGAATATACTCTTACCAATACGGTGGTGCAGCAGGTCAGCATGCTGTTGTAGTTATTGGTTGGGATGATGCGAATTCCTGCTGGATAGCAAAGAACTCATGGGGCACAGGTTGGGGAGAAGGCGGGTTCTTCAGAATAGCATATGCTAATGACGCGGGCTTCCCGGGTTCTCCTCTTGATGCAGATTATGCCCTTGTTGCTCTTACCGCACCTAATGGCGGAGAAACTATCATAAAAGGTGATACGTATATTATAAAATGGTTTAATGTGACCGGTGATGTAAAAATAGATTTATATAAAGGTGGCGTATTTAATAGCACGATAGTAAGCAGCGTATCAAATACCGGAGTTTATAGTTGGGTTGTGCCTACAAGTTTAGGCACGGGAGCGGATTATAAAATAAGAGTAAGTCGTGTATCTAACGCTTCTGTTTATGATGAGAGCGACAATTACTTTACTATTACTGTTCCAAATGTTGTGGTTACTACTCCTAATGGTGGTGAAAGCTGGGTAGCAGGAAGTCCGTATACTATAAAATGGACAAGCGTTGGAGTTAGTAGTGTGAATATAAGCCTATACAAAGGTGGAGTTTTGAATAGTAATATAGCAAGTAATGTTGGAAGTACCGGTTCATACTATTGGAATATCCCTGCATCTCAGGCTTTGGGCACGGATTACAAAATAAGAATAACAAGTACTACTAATTCTTCTATTTTAGATGAAAGCAATAGCTACTTTTCGGTTACCGGACCGGCTCTTACGGTTACTACTCCAAATGGTGGAGAAAATTGGGCAACGGGCAGTACTTGTGCTATAAAATGGTCAACTTCCGGAGTAAGTGGTAATGTAAAGATAGATCTATATAAAGCTGGAGTTCTGAATAAAACCATAATAAGCAGTACTTCTAATTCCGGGACATATAACTGGGCTATTCCTACGACACAGACACTGGGAACGGATTATAAAGTGAGAGTAACAAGTGTTTCTAATACTTCTATCTGGGATGAAAGTAATAGTAATTTTATTATTAGTGTTCCAAATATTACCGTTGTTACACCAAATGGTGGAGAAAACTGGACACAGGGATCTGTTAATGCCATCAAATGGTCAACAGCTGGGGTGACCGGCAATATAAAGATAGAGTTGTATAAAGCCGGGGTATTTAAACTTTCGATAACGGGCAGTACCGGAAATACCGGAACATACAATTGGACTATACCTACAGCTCAAGCAATAGGAGCAGACTATAAGATAAAAATAACAAGCGTATCCAATACAGCTATCTCAGACCAAAGCAATAACAATTTTTCAATTTCAGCTCCGACAATAACAGTTGTTACGCCTAATGGTGGCGAGAGTTGGACAAGAGGAACGGTTAATGCTGTAAAGTGGACAACCGTTGGTTTAAGTGGGTATGTAAAGATAGATTTATACAAAGCAGGAGTCTTCAAAAACACTATAATTAATAGTGTTTCTAACACCGGGACATATAACTGGACTATACCTACAGCTCAAGTAGTAGGGGCAGATTACAAGATAAAGATAACAAGTTCTTCCAATACTACTGTTTCCGATCAGAGCAATAATAACTTCAGTATTGTTGCAGCGGCAAAAGCAAATATGCCAAAAGTTATAAGTGAATACAAGCTTTATCAATCTTCTCCGAATCCCGCTAAAGGACAGGTTTTAATTAGTTATCAGGTGCCTGTAAAGACTAGTGTAAGTTTAAAAATCTATGATAGAAGTGGTAGACTGGTAAAGACGCTTATAAATGAAGAAAAAACGATGGGATACTATGAAGTAAATTGGAATAGAAAAGATGATGCGGGTAATGTGTTGCCTCAAGGAGTTTATCTCTATAGGCTTGAAACAAAAGGCTTTAGAACGGCAAAAGAATTGATTTTATAAAAATTCAAAAATCAGGTTCAGATTGTACCTAGTTTGTATCAGTCTGAACCTGGTTTTTATTTTCAGCGAATAAAACTCTAGAAGCATATATAAATATTTGAAATAGAAGTTTTTGTTTTTATAATCCCAATTTATAATGGAATAAATTTTTTACTTGCAAAGTAACAATTTTTGAGACATAATCCTATTTTGTGCGCCTGTAGCTCAACTGGATAGAGTGGTGGACTTCGAATCCAAAGGTTGGGGGTTCAAATCCCTCCAGGCGCGATAGATGTATATCAAATTGTTGTCAAAATGGTAAAAAAGAATATGAATTTTATTAGCTTACTGTATCCAGCGGAGCTGGATAATCCGCCTGAGGCGGACTAAGGACTTTGTCCAAGAGCTTCCTATAAAATGAAACTATTTGCTCCTTATCTGGCTAATTATAAAACCAAACTCTTTATTTGTTTTACGTTTATGATGCTTTTTGCCCTTGTGTCGGGGTTTTCTATTTCCTTATTGTCTCCCTTTTTGAATGCAATTTTTTATAATAAACCTGTACTACCGGATGCTCATTATGATTTATTAGTTAAGTTTAACGCCTGGGTTTTAGGTGAATCGAAACTCTCTGCTCTTATAAAAATACAGATAATGCTGGTTTTAGTTTTTCTGTCTAAAGGAATTTTTAGCTATATTAACAGGTATTTGGGGGTATCAGTAGAAGAAAATATAACTAAAGATATAAGAAATAAAACATATTCTCATTTAGAAAAGCTTTCTCTTGATTATTTCCACGGTACAAAAACAGGTATAATAATTTCAAGGTTAACCAATGATATATCCAAAATTCGTGATTCAATTAAAGATGGAATGCTTGCGTATTTAAGGCAATTATTGCTTATTTTCGTTTTTCTTTGCTTTGCTGCCTATATATCATGGCATCTTATGTTGATAAGTATCGTAATTTTCCCTTTATTTGGGTATATTTTGAATAAACTTGCCAAAAAATTAAGAGAAAAAAGCAATAACGTTCAGGAAGATATGGGGAAAATTATAAGTTTACTTGGCGAAATTGTAGGCGGAATCAAAATAGTAAAAGCTTTTTTATCGGAACCCATTGAGAAAGCCAAGTTTTTCAAATCTACTCAAAGTTATCTCAAATCCGCTCTAAAATTTGAAAGAGTAGGTTTGATAGGAATTCCTTTGGCAGAAATGATAACGGCTATTGGTTCCTGTATAATAATAGGTTATGGAAGTTATGAAATCCTTGTTGTTAAGAGTCTTACACCGGACAGATTTCTTGTTTTTCTTGCCTGCGCCTTATCAATTATGGAATCATTAAGGCAATTACCTATGGCAAATGTTAAGTTACAGGAAGGAACTCAGGCTATAATAAGAATAAATAAAATTTTAGATATTAAACCCACTATTACGGAAATATCTAACCCTATACATCTTGATTTTAATAAACAAATTAAGTTTCATAACGTGCAATTTAGTTATGAAGCGCCCCAAATTGTATTAAGTGATATATCGCTAAAAATAGATAAAGGCGAAAATATAGCTCTTGTAGGCCCATCCGGGGCAGGGAAATCTACACTTACTGAATTGTTGCTTAGGTTTTATGACCCGACAAAAGGCCTTATTACAATTGACGATATTGATATTAAACAGGTATATATTAAAGAATTGCGAAGTCTTATTGGGCTTGTTACACAGGATCCTATCCTATTTAATGATACTGTGGCAAATAATATTGCTTATGGTTTTTCTTCCATAGACTATGATAGAGTTGTTTCTTCTGCTAAGCTTGCAAATGCAGATGAATTCATTAACAAGATGCCGCTAAAATATGATACTGTAATAGGGGAGAGGGGAATAAAATTATCGGGAGGAGAAAGGCAAAGACTGGCAATTGCCCGTGCACTTTATAAAAATCCACCGATTCTTATATTTGATGAAGCCACTTCTCACCTGGATAATGTAACGGAGTCTAAATTACAGGAAGCTATACAAAAATTACTTGCAAACAGGACTGCAATAGTTATAGCACACAGATTATCAACTGTCCAGAATATGCATCGCATAATTGTTATGAATGAGGGTAAAATAATAGAAGAAGGGACTCACGAAGAACTTATAAAAGCAGGAAATCTGTACCAAAAACTTGCACAAACAGAATTAAAGTAAGCCTTTCTTTTTTCGTGGGATTTTTTTTACCTTTACGCTTTTCAGATTACACTCCCGCCCTTTTATTAAATCAATCTTCTTGGAATTGCATTTTTTACATCTCAAATCAGGTAATAAAAAATGATATACAGGGTCAGCGGAAAATTTTATATTTCCACTATAACCACACTTATTACAATAAACAACAGGTTTTATTCTTTTTATATTAATCTTAAGATTGGTTTTATTTGTGTTTTTTAGCAATTCTTTTAGCCAGAACTTAATTTGTTCTTCGTTTGCAAATGTAAATTCTCCAAGTTCAATATTTAGACCAATTATTGTTAGCTTATCTTGCCGTTTTTTAAATTCATTTAAATGCATAACAATTTCTTTTGCAATTGTGAATTCGTGCATTTTGTATATGTGATTAAAGAAGTTTTTATTTTAATAACTTACTAATGAAAGTGGCGAGAAGTTCAACGCCTATGTTTTTTCGTGCACTGGTTTCAAAAACTTTTATACCGGGTTTTATCTTTTTCATAGCAGATTGTAATTTTTTAGGTTCTACACCCATTACATCTTTCAATTCTATTTTATTAATTACTCCTATATTAGCTTCCATAAAGATATAAGGATGTTTTACAACCATAAAAGGTCCTTCCGTCACGGAAACGACTACCATTCTTTTGTGTGTTCCGAGTACAAATTCTCCGGGACATATAAGATTCCCTACATTTTCAATAATTAATAAATCAATTTTATTTAAAGGAAGTTCTTTTATTGCCTTTCTTACAAGATTGGCATCTAAATGGCATTCTTTCCCCGTATTTATCTGAATTACTTCTGCTCCTGCAGATTTAATAATATCTGCATCAAGAGTTGTTGTTAAGTCTCCGCATAGAACGGCAATTTTGTATTTTTTACTTAAAATACTTACTATTTTTGTTATTAAAGTAGTTTTCCCGGCTCCTATTGCTCCCATAATATCAATTGCTAATATATTATGTTTTTCCAATAACTTTTTATTCTCTTTAGCTATTTCTTTATTCTTTTTAAGAAGGTCTTCAGATAGTTCAATATCAAAAATTTCTCCATCAATACTTTCTATTATTTTAGTTTTTCTTTGCATTCTGTCCTTTTGTTTATTTATGTTTTTTTATTGCATCTTCTACTATTTTTATTGCGCAATAATCTCCACACATAGTACATACTTCCGACATTTTTGGTTTTCTTTCCAAACGAAACTTTTTCAATATTTCGGGGTCTATTGCCAATTCTGTCTGTCTATCCCAATTTAGTTTTTTTCTTGCTTTTGAAAGCTCGTTGTCTCTTTCTTTTGCGCCTTTGATTCCCTTTACAATGTCTCCCGCGTGTGCTGCAATTTTTGATGCGATTATTCCTCTTCTGACTTCCTCTATATTGGGTAATCCGCCGTGTTCTGCAGGAGTAACATAGCATAAAAAATCTGCTCCCGCGGAAGCTGCGATTGCTCCACCTATGGCGCTTGTTATTTCATCATACCCGGGGGCAATGTCTGTAACTATTGGCCCTAAAACATAAAACGGTGCACCCTGACATATTTTTTTCTCCAATTGTATGTTCATTGCTACTTCATTCAGAGGAACATGTCCGGGCCCCTCTATCATTACCTGTACTCCTCTTTTATTTGCTCTTTCTTTAAGCTCTCCAAGAATAAGAAGTTCTTGAATTTGAGCTCTGTCTGTTGCATCACCAATTGCTCCGGGTCTGAATCCATCACCAAGAGATAAAATAACATCGTATTTATATGCAATATCAAGTAAACGGTCAAAATGCTCATATAAAGGATTTTCTTTTTTATTTGCTAACATCCATGTGATTAAAAACGCTGCTCCTCTTGAAACGATATCCATAATTCTTGTTTGAGCACATAGCCTGTCAAATACTTCTCTTGTAACTCCGCAGTGTACGGTTATAAAATCTACTCCATCTTTAGCCTGTTCTTCTATGACTTTGAAAATATCATCAGAAGTCATAAAAACAATTCCCCCTTTGGATTTAACTGTTTCTGTGGCTACCTGGTATATGGGGACTGTTCCAATTGGTCCGGCAAAAGCCTCCTGAATAATTTTTCTAAATTTTCTTAAATCTCCGCCTGTGGATAAATCCATAATCGTATCTGCTCCTGCTTCTCTTGCTACTTGAGCTTTCTTTTTCTCCAATTTAATATCACAGCAGTCTGTGGAAGAACCAATGTTTGCATTTATCTTAGTTCTCAGCCCTTTGCCAATTCCACAAGGATGTTTTAAACTGTATTTTGAGTTGCAAGTAATAACAATTTCACCGTTTGCTACCCCTTTAGCTATAGTTTCAGGAGATAACCCTTCCTGTCTTGCAACAGCCATTATTTCTGGAGTGATTTTCCCCTTAAGTGCATAATTAATCTGTGTCATATTTTAATCTAAATCGATAGCACCTGCTGTTGATCTTTCCCTTTGTCCTTTAAAAAATTGAGGTTTGGCTTGCATTTCCCTATCGCTCATGGAACAATTACCATCAAACATAACTCCCTCTTCTATAATAAGTTGTTTGCATTTTATGTCACCTTTAAGTCTTGAACCTGTCCCAAATTCTGCCCTTCCACCTATGAATATATTTCCATCTATACTACCGGCAAGCATAAATTCTTTTGCATGAATATCTCCCCTTACTTTGCCTGTTTTGCCAATAATTATTGCTTCCGTAACATCAAGGTTTCCCTCTACAGTTCCATCAACTCTTATACTTCCTTCTACTTTAAGTCTTCCGTTGACGATTGTTCCAACACCAATGATATTAGTAATAGTAGCTCTTGGTTCTTTCATTGCACCTCCTTTACTTCAAAATATCTCTTGCAATAACGAGTTTTTGTATTTCAGAAGTCCCTTCATATATCTCTAAAATCTTAGCATCTCTGTAAAAACGTTCAATTGGGTAGTCTTTTGTATATCCATACCCCCCATGGATTTGTAATGCTTTTCTGGATACATTAACAGCTGTTTCTGAAGCAAAAAATTTTGCCATCGCGGAATAACGCGAAAATTTAGGTATACCGCTATCTTTACAATAAGCTGCATAATAAACAAGCCATCTTGCTGCTTCTATTTGTGTTGCCATTTCTGTAATCATTGCCTGAATTAGCTGGAATTCAGCGATTGGTTTCTCAAATACTTTTCTTTCTTTGGCATATTTTATGGCTGTATCAAAAGCCCCTTCTGCAACGCCTAATGCTTGTGCGCCAATGTCAATTCTTGATACATCAAGCAAGTGCATACAAATCTTGAATCCATCTCCTTCTTTGCCAAGAATGTTGGTTTTTGGTATTTTTACGTTCTCAAACATTAATTCGGAATTAGAAGTTCCTCGCATTCCCATTAAATCCTCATGTTTTCCTATCGTAAATCCGGGGGTGTCTCGTTCTACTACAAAAGCACTTATCCCTTTATGTTTTAATTCTTTGTTGGTGTAGGCAAAAATAATGAAAATACTGGCTTCTCCTGCGTTAGTAATAAATCTTTTTGTCCCGTTAAGTATATAATTATCTCCATCTAATACAGCTGTTGATTCCATTCCTGCCACATCTGATCCTGCGTTGGGTTCAGTAATTCCTATGGCACCTATCTTGTCTCCTTTACAAAGGGAAGGTAACCATTTTTTCTTCTGTTCTTCTGTTCCAAAATTATAAATAGAATAGCAAATGAGAGCATTATGAACGGCAACAATAACACCGGTGGAAGGACAAACCTTTGAAAGTTCCTCTACTACAATAGCAAGAGAAAAAAAGTCAAATCCTGCGCCGCCATACATTTCAGGCACTACAACTCCCATTAATCCTAACTTTCCTAGCTTTTTTATATTTCCCTTTGGAAATTTAGCTTCTCTATCTATCTCTGCTGCCATAGGTTCTATCTCTGCTTTAGCGAATTTACGAATCATTTCCTGTAACATTTTTTGATCTGCATTTAATTCAAAATCCATAGATCCCCCTAATTTCTTAACTTATCTGAGAATCATAAGTTTATAAACTTTAGATATTTCTTCTCTTGTAGACCCCTCTGATACCGCATTGATTTTATACATGTAGATACCATTAGCCACTCTATTTCCGAGTTTATCTCTTGTGTCCCAGTAAATTTTGTTTGAGCCCGGGAGTAAAGCCGCGGATTCGATAGTTTTAATAAACCTGCCGGAAACAGTATAAATTTTTATAGTTACGCTTGACTGTTTTGATAAAAAGAAATGAAATTCCGTATGTTCTCCTCGCACAGGATTTGGAAAGTTCATAACTTTTGTAAGGGTTAGTTCGCTTGCAGGTTCAATTCTTAATATAGCAGTGGTGACACTTGTATTGCCTAAGTTATCAGATGCCTGAAACACCAGTGTGTCTATTTTTTCAGTTAAATCCAGTTGATATGAAACTCTGCCACGAGTACAACTTCCAACATCATATTGAAAATAATCTGCAAGTTGCACATTAAAATCTAATAATTTACCGCTTTTTATTTTAAGCGCAAGGACAAGATTAAGGGGTGTTATTCTGTTAAATATATTTATTCCGGATTCATCTTCTAATGTGGCTGAAAATGTGAATTGTCCGGGTACCGTAAAGAAAGTATCCGGTTCTCCTAATTTAATTGTTTTGCCATTTGCAGCCATTGTAATTTTAGGTCCTGTTATGTCTTTTATATTGCCTTTACCCCATTTAGCAGATATGTCTTTGTATGTATTGCCACATAAATTGCCATTCCATGCAAAAACACTGATTTTAGCTTGATCCCCACAAATTAAAGTATCCTGAATAGAGTCAAGTTCCGGGATAAAAAATTCCTGTTCCCATACTCCATTTTTTACTTCGGTAACACCTTCGAAAAGTATATCATCAATTAGCTGGAAAGGTTTTTGGTCAGGCCCCATTAGCATTCTTCCCCGCATCTTATATTTTGTACTACCTGTAATGCCAGCATAAGAAATGCTGTTATAGTTGTATGTATAAGTATATTCGGAACTCCTGACGGTAATAAAAGCAAATTTAGCTCCAGGTGCTTTACCTTTCACAATCAATTTTTCACCGCCTCTGATTACATTTGAGAAAGAGTCTATTTCCACTGATATAACCCTTTCAGGCAATCTTGTTGCTGGATCTGCAAATAAATTCTCATTTACTTGTAAATCTTTTGCAAGACTGCGCCCATACATTCCCTGTCCTAATGTGTTTAATTTCTGCTTAAGTAAAAGACTAATTAGTAAAGTATCCATACCTGAAGAACCACCTGTAGTCCTGGTTGACGCTACAGAAGCAATGGCGCCCTTGTTGTATACCTTTTGCAAATAATCGGCCATACAATCATCATCTATCCTATCAAAACATCCCACGCCACATGACCAGAATTGCCAGATAGGATTTTTTACGCTGTTATTTAGTGCATCAATATCACGGGGATTGTAAAAAAGAACCTCGTGACAAAAAAGGTAAAGATTGCCATGACCGGATGCAAGCGTCATATACATACCTTTGTCAATGTTTCTTATGATATCGTTTTCTGCCCTAGGTTTAACAGTACCTTCTAACGGATAGTTCATCGAATAAACCTTAAATGCATCATATTCTTTTGGAAGCATATTTGCACATCGCTCTAAATTCGCTACGAACATATCCCTGTCAGGATATTCATCGTCAGATATTAACAATACTCTGTTCTGCCATACGCCCTGACTTGTTTCATATTTAATAAGTTTATCTACGGCATTGCTGGCTTCTTCTTTACTTTTTGCCGTAATTCTTCCTATGGCAAAATCTCTGTCAGTAAACCAATCGTCCCAACAGTAATTGCTTTGAGGCGGATATCCGTATTCTCCGACTTTATACCCTTCTTCTCTCGCAGGAATACGGTTTTTGGGAACATCTGACTTGTATGCAAACGTTCCGGCACCAAGCAGTAAACAATATCCTGGTTCGCCCCAGTTGTCATATGCATAAGTTAAAAAGTTTTTTATTGCATAAGGAGAGCTGGATAATCCCCATGAAAAGTTGTTGTAAATATCATTCAAAGCAACTACTTCCGTTGCCATACCGTAATTGTTTCTATAGTCTTTAAGTCTTATCGCATATTCCATAAAATCCGAAGGTGAAATTATTATATTTTTTACAACTGCAGTTTTATTTCTTAAATTATAAGGACTTTCAGTCTTTATGCTGCTAATAGACTTGTATCTGCAACTTGCATAATAATTTCCTTCGGTCCCGTAAAACTCTGCTGTTCCATTTGCAAAGCTTGATCCATAAACTTTAACAGGATGTAATGGATTAGAAATATTGAATATTATTGGACTTTCTTGAAAATCTGTAATTGTGAATTTATCTTTACCGTGGAACTTTAATTCTCCGTTACTGGCTCTGTAACTCTTAGAATAACGTACTTCAAACCAATCGAAGAACAAAATATCTTTATCCGTTGACGAATCATCCTTGACCACCTCGAATTTTAATGTGTTTTGTCCTTCTTTTAGAGATGAGGCAACTCCTTCGAATGTTTTTTGTGGATATTCATTTGGTCCTATCCATTTTTTATCCATTATTTCCGTGTTATTTAAATAAATTTTTATTCGGTGTCTCATAGTATCTGAACGTTCTTTTGCTCCACTACTCATATCTGTATACCATCCGTAAACTGCAACCGTAATATTACAGGAAGTGCTGTAAACTCCCGTTGCGTTAAACGTATAATTTTTTGCGATACTATGAGTTCCGGGTTCCCTTTCGATTCTTTCCCAAACCCAAGATAATCCACATTTTGCAGGACATTCATTGTCCTGTTCAATATGTAGGGTGTCTCCAAAATATGACGCTGCTGTTCCACTCCCACTGCTTTCTAAACTGTCTCTTTTTCCTTGCGATTCTCCGTAAGTCAACCAATATATGTTTGTATTTGTAAATGGATTGAAGTATTCCGATTCGTTTTTCCCGTAACCTGCTAATACAGTAGCATAAAATAGAATACTTGTATCAGGTAATATGGATATCGGAATTTCAATCAAACTGTCCCCAAAATTTGTAACCATTTTACTGCCACCATTATAAATTTTTATAGTAGTCGGATCAATTCTGCCAATGCCAACGGAATTAAGCTGATTCCTGTCTATTTTGTATATGCCTTCCGCTGAAACCTCTATCTTGTACCACGAACCGGTAGAGTATTTACGGGAAGATTTTAAAGGGGACGATAATCTCCAGTTCTTTGCCTGTTCGTAGTTAAGCAATACGGCTTTAAATGTATTTTCAAATATCTTGTCTTGCCTGTAAGTTCCGCTGCCTCCGGAAAATTTTAGATGCACTTTTAAACTCTTGTTTATTGCCATGGTTTTTCTAACTGGGTTGTATCTGATTGGATTTATTCTTAGTTTTATTATTTCCTGCCCTCTGTAAATGTTCCTTTCTGCTATTTCTACTACTTTTGATGGCCAGAATATGTCCTGTGCATAAAGCGTCTTGTCTTTTTCTTTTGATGTGAAATCCTGCAGAGGAGGAACTTCTTTGTTCCTTGTTTCCTCTCCCTTTAATTCTTCAAATTGGATTTCTACTTTAGCACCAATAGGAATACCTATGGTTACGTATGTTACAGGCAACGCAGGCTTCCCTGCTTCAGGTTGAACGTCCGCGTTTAGTATGTAAGGCGAAGTCTCATATATCTCTCCGGTGTTGTATATAAAATCTATTCCGCTTTTAGACGAATTTAATACTTCAATTGTCCGCGGTGAATTACTTACATCCTCTTGAGTTTTTTTTGAGATTGTTGTCCCATTTACGGGCCCCACATTTCCTTGTATCTTTTTATCCTTGTCTTTGGCTGTTGTCTGGTTCTGCTGCGGTACAATTCCTTGACTTTGTTTGGCTTGCGGAGTTGTTTTTGTCGGGACAGGGTTTGTTGTCGTCAAGTTTCCTGTTAATATTAATAGAAATAACCACATTTTATCTCCTTGTTCTTTTGTACGATTTATGCGTTGTTATTAAATTCCACATTCAACTTATATCTATATACCTACTTATTTACTTTGCAACAAAAAAAACTTTAATTTATATAAATACTATATTTTAGTTTTTTAGATGTTTTTATTCGCTTTATGCGAATTAGACTTTTTGCCCGCTTACGATAGGCAGATTGCTAGTTTGCTATTTCCTCTTTTCGCCTTACTTAACTTGCCCAGCTTACTCAACGTGCTTAACTCTTTTTTCCCTATCTACTCGATACTACTTGCTATCTATTAATTTCTCCGCCTCATCTATCAACATTATGGGAATATCATCTTCAACCCTATATCCTAATTTGCATTTATGACATAAAAGTTTATTGTTTTTTTTGTCATACTCTAAATCACCCTTGCATTTAGGACAAGCAAGTATTTCTAATAATTTGTCATCTAACATTTCCCCTCCCGATTATTTTGCTATATTTCTCATTTTTTTATTTTTTGGTTTTTCTCCTACTTACTGCCTACTATCTACTTTCTCCTGTTTTTACCTCATCTTCACTATCTTAAATGGCTTTATCCCGCAATTATCTCTGGGCTTTGCAAAATAAATTCCTTTTTGTAAGTTGTTCCCAAAAGTAGTCCATTCATTTGTTATGTTTATGGTTTCCACTTTTCTGCCTAAAATGTCGTAAATTTGTAATTCTCCCGTATAACCACTTACTCTTGAAAACCCAACAAAAGGATTGGAAATTACTCTGAAAATATTCGTGTCTGGAAATTCATAAACCCCGGTATTTTCGAACATTCCGTATAAATCATAATCCTGTGTATTTTTTGTGCCGAATACTGTAAGATAACCAAATTTATCCGCAGAAATATCTGTCCAGTATACCTGTTCGTTTTGTGAAAAAGATTCCTTGCGGATAATTTTCCCTGACTGTGCAATCATTATAATGTTAAATTCATTTATTGTTGACGTGCTGACAATATACATATCCCCGTTAAAACTTAAGGATGGGAAATAAGAATCTTTATCCTCAATTAAAGTGATCGCAGAATCATCCACTAATTGCCCGGCTTGAGAAACTATTCTCCCTTTTATCTGGCAGTCTCCTTCCCATATCACGAACCAATTTGTACCGTCAGAACTTACTTTCGGGGAAGACTCATCCCACTCTTCATAAGATATGTACAAATCGGTAGATAGTAGTTTCCCTTGTTTTGATAACAATTGCGCTCGAATGTCATAGTTTTCTTCTAAAGCATCGCTCCATACTACTAAATATTGGTTATTATTAAAAGCAATGCTTATATCCTTTGGAATGTTTATTTCGTCAAGCGTAATTAAAGTATCGTCTGTGGATTTACCGTCCTTTGAAAAAAACTTTCCTAAAAGCTTATGTTTATTTGCTCCGTATGTGCAGTAGAAAGCCGCAAAATATTTGTCCCCGTCAAAACACATAGCTTCAGGATATATTCCCTCCTCTGACATCCATATATCAGTGCTGTCCAATATTGAACCATTGTTCGAAACAAAAAATCCTCTATTCCATTCAAAACTAGTTACTAAAAACTTGTTATCTGTTGGGTTGAAAGTAATAATAGGCTTGGAAATACCGGAAGTCAAAGTTATTAAAAACTCTGTTCCCTCAAGCATCCCATATTCTGATACTATTTGTCCATAAACTCTATCCATATTTGTTCCCGCGCGATTATCCACCCAACAAACTAAATATGATAATTTCCCTTTGCAAACGGTAGGCAATATCTGATCCCCGATACTATTTGAAATCGTAATTTTTGTCTGCTCTGCTGATAATATGCCGGCAAGAAAAATTCCAACAATTATTCCCTTCAAACCTTTATTTTTCATTCTTCTACCCAACTTTAGTTGAGGGTTCCCCGGAATTTATCCCTCTTTTACCCCCGTTTGTCATTCCCTGCCTGCCTGCCGTAGGCATGGCGAAAGTCGTAAATCTCGCCTTGGTGGTGTCGGGAATCCACTGTTTTTCTTTTCTTGTGCTAATCGTGCCTGCCCGCCGTTCGTTTGGAGGGTGGAATATCGTGGTTTCAATCTGTAATCTTTTCATTTGTATTTTTTATTTTTGATATTTGATTTTTAATTTATCCTTTCATACGTCGCCAGTTTCTGTATCCGCTTCAGCATATTTGGATGCGTGCTGAAAACTTCCATCGTTTTTGCCCCAAAACCTATCTTTATACTCCCCCTTCTCAGTTTTTCCATTTCGCTCTCATCAATAGTTCCGCTTTTATCCAAATCCAATTGCTTGAGTTCGTTAAACTCTTCAAACGCGCGCGATGGGTCATTTGCGAAAAACGCCTTCAATCCCTCTACTTCTTTGATCCCTTCTTTTGAAGTGCGCGCACTCCCATACACTAATTTATATAAAGCAGAAGCTAAAGCGCTTGGACGATTTCCAAGCTTGACCGAACCGTAATCCGCAAAATATTCGCGAATCCTTGAAGCATAAAGCACAAGCAGGTTAGTAATTAAATAAAACAAAAACGATATAAACCCGACAAGCGCAATCGCTCCTCCGTTATTGTTCTCGCTTCGTCTTCCACCGCCAAAAAACATTGTATGCCACGCTATGCGATATAGTATTATCGGAATGACTGATAATAATGTAATTGTCAAAACATCCCTGTTCTTAAGATGCGATATCTCATGCGCAAGAACTGCGCGAAGTTCGTCCTTGCTGAGCAAATTCATTATTCCCTGTGTAACACATACTCTGCCGTCACTCGTCCATCTTCCGAATGCAAAAGCATTTGGTAGCGCTATCTGGGCTATGCCGACTCTCGGCTTTGGAATTCCTGCTCTCGCGGAAAGCTCGGTTATCATACTATGCAAGTCCGGCGCCTCTTGCGGAGTTACATATTTTACTCGCATCCCCCATTCTACAAGCTTCGGGCTTATGAGGTATTGAATTAACATAAATATAACGGATATCATAAGATAAAAATAAAAAGAAGTTATTCCCATCGTGTATGCAACTAAGGAGACAATCCCAAAAACAATACTGAATAAAATAATTACCAGCAATCCCATCTTAAATTGCATCCCTGCCATTTTCCCTCCTTCTCTTTTTTTTCTACCCAGCTTTAGCTGAGGGTTTCTGGGGCTTTAGCCCTTTTTTTGTCTTACTTCTTTATCAAAACTATCTCCTGCTTCCCGTACTGCTCCACATCTGTCATAACCTGCTTCAACTCCTTATACTTTTCTACTGGAATAAAAGGCTCTAATATACAAAACTCTGATGTGCTTATTAACTTTCCACCGCTTACTTTTTCAGTGAAATTTATTCTTAAATATTTGCTTTCAAAACTAAATCCCTTTCGCGGTTTCTTTACCTTATAGCCTTGCGGAATGCTTAGCGTCTGTGTCCCGTTTCCCATTATCGGAACACGAAAATCTATCGGGTGTTTCCTTTGCTCAAGCCCCCACGGAGAACCCATTCCCGATAAATCTCCCCCAATGGAAGTCGCAGCTCCGGCATTTACAATATATAACTCATTCCCTTTCTTCAAAGCATATTCCGGGATGCTATAAAGTAATTTTATTTTAATCGGAGCGGATAAATCTTCGGCTTCCGATATGTCAAAACTATCCAACTGCGCCTGCGTAGAATATGCTTTTATCATCTGTTCAAATACCTGTTTTACCTGCTCTTTTGGTATGAAACGCAATCCTCTTAATGCCATATCCATAAAACCTTTTGCAGACATTGTTAGTTGCGCTTTAAGAGCCCCGTTTTTATCAAGTGTTCCTTTTAAGTCCGTAATCATTTTATTGTTTTCTAAATTCTCATAAGGTGCGAATCCAAGGTCTTTCCCAATGGAATCGCATACCAATACTTCCCTGTTCTGCTCCATTACCGGGAAATAATCCATCGTGTATTCTACCGTCGGGTCTAAATAATAATACTTCCCGTCTTTCGGTATTGCTACGATTGCATGCTCAAATAAATATGTCGGGATTTCTTTTGCCGTACGGTAACTTACATTCAAAAGAACAATGTTCGATTCAACTCCAATCTCTTTTAACATCGCTACCAGTAAAGCTGCTTTGTCCCTGCACACTCCCCATTTCCTTTCAAACGTAAGAGTCGCTAAAGCAGGCTCAAACCCTTTATCCATACTCACTGCTTCAGTACGTAAATAACGGATTTTCGTTGAAACAAAATCAAATAATGCGTGTATTTTCAAGTCCTGAGTTTTTAACGTGTCCGTAAGTTCTTTTACTTTTGACTTTATTTCGTCGTTTAAACCGAGCGATGGAACCGATAAATCATAATACCACTTCGAAACTTTCTCCCACGTGGGGATATTGGAAATTATAAGCGTTGTGGCTACCTGCGATAAATCTGGCATAAGCGGTTCCGGCAGTATTTTCGCAATGTCTTTTTGAGACCAGTTATAAATTATTGAGTTCTTGCTGAATTCCTGCGAAGCATTAAGTTTGCCATTCTTTACAAGATATTTTATCTTTATTTCATTCGGACATTCAATCCTGTATGTTTTCTCCAAAACGGGCTCATCCCCTTCAAAATAGGCAACATCCGTGAATCTGTCTTTCATAAACGGTTTATTTATGGTTATCTTGAATTTATATTCTATCGTTACACCAATGTCTATTTGTGGAAAAATAATCTTTACCATCCTGATGTCGGATAAAAACATCTTTGAACCTGAACCTTCGGAGTTCATAGGTACAAAAGGAATATCCTTTATCTCGGAAGGAGAAACATTGATTATTTTTCCCTCTTTATTAATTAAGCGGGCAAATTCTATCTTTACATCCATAAATTTGGGGACATAACTGAATTCGACTTCGCCGAATTTCTTTTTTCCGTAAGTAGATAGGATTTTAACCATTTTATGGTAATTGTAAACTGCTTTACCCGTTCCTTCTAATTTTACGTCCGTGCTGTCAAATATAACTACCCCGTTCGCTTCACTGTATTTGTTCTGTGTAACGTCTTGAATCAGGGCTGACGGTATATTTGTTCTCCCTGCACAACCTAAAAATAAACTGATACATACTAAAGAATAAAGCTTTTTCATAATGTTATCCCCCTAATATATTAAAGTGAAATATGCTACCAAAAAATGTAGTTGTCAACCAAATTGTTACTTGTTGTATGCGTATCTTCCTTTTATTTCTTACTCTATAATTTTTCACCTATGTTCTTTTTTCCGGTGTCCTCTATTTTTAACTTGGAATTCCCCGCCCCTCTGCGGCGTGGAATGAGTTTTGTAAACATATAGTTGGGTAGGTTGAAGCCCTCGATCCAACCCCTTGCTCTTTGTTTTTTTGAGTCGTTTTGTATAGTTAGAAGTTTCTATTTTTAATCCGTGAAAATCCGTGTCTTTTATCCGTGGCTAATTTTTCTGTATTCTGCTTTTTCTTCCTGCTAATTTTGTAAATCTGCGTCCTATTTTCTTTCCGTTATCTCACCACTTCGTCTCGAAAAATATCTTTACCATACTGAAAAAATCCTTTCTTACCAAATTTTTCTTTGCAAAATTTAGTATGTACCCGGGTCTGAAATAAAACTCCCTGTAAAACCTGTTAAAATATTTTTCTACGATGTCCCAGCTTATCGTTGGATGCTTGTAAACATCCCTTGCCAGAATATATAAATTATATTTTGACCAATCATAAGTCTTGATGAATCCGCCTTTATCTAATTCTTTGAATAATGCGGTCCCCGGTAATGGCATCGTAATTGACATCTTTGCCATATCAAGCGGAAGTGATTTCGCAAACGCTATAGTCTTTTTAATTGAATCTTCCGTTTCCCCCGGCAATGCTGCCATAAAAAACCCAAATACCTCAAGCCCTGTGCTTTTTGCCATTTTAACGACTTCCCTTATTTTGTCTAAACTTATGCCTTTCTTTATTTTATCAAGGATTGACTGGTCGCCTGACTCTATCCCAAAATAAACACGGTAACACCCTGCTTTATACATCAATTCCAATAATTCTTTGTCCACGCGGTCTATTCTTATTCCCGTAACCGTAGCCCATGGAAATTTAAGGTTGCGATGCAAAATTTCTTCACAGATTTGCTTTGCCCGTGCTGTATCCATTGTAAAATTATCGTCCGCAATGTGAAGCTCTTTGAATCCCATTTTTAACATATATTCTATCTCTTCTAATACCCTGTTGACCGACTTAAATCGGAATTTCGTGCCGAAAATGTTTTTTGTGCAGTACCCACAGGTGTAAGGACATCCCCTGCTTGTCTCAATCCAGCCTGCCGGACTGGCGCGCGATAAAAGAGGAGTCGTTTTGTATTGAGATATGTTTATTAAATCCCAAGCCGGTAGAGGTAAATTGTCTAAATTTTCAATATACCCCGCGCAGGGATTCATTTTTATTTCCCCCCTTTTTTTATAAGCAATTCCGGGAATATTATTAAGATTCTCCCCGTTAATAATTTTCAGTAGCGAAAAATCCCCTTCCCCGATTACTGCAATGTCTATGTCTAATTCTTTTAATGTCTCTTCAGGAAGTGCGGTAGAATGAGCGCCTCCGCTTATTATTACGATCTCTTTGGAATACGATTTAATCGTTTGGCAAATTCGCCGGGTCTCTTCAAATAATAACGTTGTAAAAGTAATGCCGACAAAATCCGGTGAAAATGTCTCTAAAACAGTATCGAGAGGAGGTTCTTTATTTAAATCTAATATCTTTACATTATGTCCTGCTTTTACCAGTGGTGCTGCAAGAACGGCAAGCGCAAGGGAAGGCGAGTAAATTGCCCCGCCTTTGATCTTTACGTTATTATACGACTGAAATTGAGAAGGATTTATTAATAATACTTTTTTATTCATTTCTACTTAAATTAATCTCGCCTGCTCTTACGTTAGTTCCTCTGCCTGTGTTTCCCCTTTTGTCATTCTGATCCGAAGACGAAGAACCTCAATGAATTACTACCAAATTACTATCAGTTACAATTGGTTGCTATTCTTTACTCTATGTTTTTTATCTGTGTAAATCCCTGCTTGCCTACCGTCCTTTTTGGCAGGTCTTCTGCTATCTATTTTTTGTTTTTTTGTGTTTTAGTGTTTTTGTGGCAGAGTATTATTCCTGTCTCCCTTTTATATTCTCAATACCAGCCACCACATTCTAAGTCCGGTTTTTAATCCGCGCCACATATTTCCGCCTACTCCTTTGCTTTCTCCTACCCGCTTCTTAAACGTTATTGGAATTTCAATTACTTTTAACTTATTCTTTAACGCCATAAGTATCATTTCACAGGAAAAATGATTGCTCGTAACTTTTAGTTGCCCTATGATTTTGTCTAAAGCCTCTTTTCTTATTATCCTGTAAGTACACCCGATATCCGTAAGCCTTGTGTCAAAATATACTAATTGTATTAATTTTGCCATAAATAAATTCCCGTATTGTATAAACCAGCTCATCTGGCAGTCGGCACTGCTTAACTCGCGGGTAGTCCTTGTCCCGACCACCATATCCGCATTCTCAAGGTAACTAATGAATTTATTTAAATCGCGAGCCGAAAAAGTTCCGTCTCCTTCCGTTAAAACAATTATATCCCCTCTTTTACTTGCTTCTCTTAATCCACGCATACAAGCCGCTCCGTATCCCTGCACTTCTTCCACTACTATGGTTGCGCCTGCCTTTTGGGCAAACTCAACCGTTCTATCCTTGCAGTTGTTATCTACTACGAGTACTTCATTTACAAACGGAATTTTACGAAAATCCTTTACTGCTTCCCCGATGGAAAGTTCGTCATTGTAAGCAGTAAGCGCTACGCATATTTTTTCGTCTTTTAAAGGTTTAACCATTATTGTTCTCTTGTATCGGAATATTAAAGAAAAAATAAAGTTTAACAATACAAGCCCAACACCCATATAAAAAATAATTGAGCAGATATTTATAATCTTAAGCGTAAAAACGAAGTCAACTATTCTTAATATAAATGCAATGACTATAAAATGCATCCCGTATAATAAAAGTTTCCCCATATCTTATCCTCTACTTGTTTTTCTCTATTTCTCTGCCTACTTCCTACTATAATAACACACCTTAATCTTCATAAACTCTTTTTCTTTCTTGATACAAAACTTTTCATTTAACCATTCTTCAAACTCTAGTTCAGGATTATTATAGACACTCTTAAAAAACCAGATACTTTGCATATTGTCAATTCTATTTTTTATGCCGTCGGCAATTATACTCCCTTTAGCCGTAGAAATCGCAAAGGGAAAACATTCTACGGGAATGTTTTTTTTGTAATAATATCTAAACGGCTCTATCCCGCCACTCAAGACAATTGCATTTGCTTTCAACTCGCTCGTTTCCACAAACTTAACGCTCTCCCGCCATTGCTCTTTCTCTACAGTAGTATAATAAGAAAAAAGAATATACCCGCTTATCCCGGTGATGCTTAATATAAGTAATAATTGAATAATTTTATTTCTAAACGCAAATACTCCTTTTGAAATCAATAAGTAATAAGCAGGTATTACAAAAATCAAATAGCAAGGTCTTAAAAATGGCTTCTTTAACAAATAATATAGAATATAACTTATTGCTATTGGAGTGATAATCCAGAGAAAACATAAAAGACAGGATTGCTTATTTTTTATGCTCTCTCTAAAGCTTGATAAAATAGAAAAGAGAGAAAGTCCCAAAAATGCAATAACTAATATTTTATGTTCGGAAGAAAGCGACCATATTATGTAATATAACTCCATAGGCCCTATCTTTTTAAGCCAAAGACTTCCGGCTCCTTCAAAAATTTGCGTTTTAATCGTAGGAAGTTGTAATTTAATAATTACAAAAAGCCATGGGATATAACAAATAAAAACTATAAGAAAAGACATTACCCATTTTTTTAACTCCTTTTTTTTCAACAATAAAATATAAATAGCTTCAAATACAATAAAAAAGAGTCCATAAATGTGAATATAAACAAGTAAAATGTTTATAATTGTAATAGAAATTAACTTTTTCGGAATGAGGCTTTCGCCTAACTTTATAGCTTTGATAAACAGTATACTTGAAATGAGAACTACTAGTAAAAAAAGAGCATACATCCTTGCTTCCTGTGATTCCCATATGGGTGGTTTTAATGATATGGCAAATATAAATGCTCCTAATATTCCCTCTTTCTCGCCAAATAAAACTGTACCTAATTTATACATCAATAAAATTGAAACTATTCCTGCAATTGCTGATAAAGCACGCACAACAAACTCGCTTTTGCCAAAAATTTTTATCCAAAAATGGACAAGAGTAAAATACAATGGAGGTGAAAAATCCTGAAAGGTCATTGCTTTAATCATGGGTACAAATGGTTTGCTAGCATTCTCAATCCCTACAGCCTCATCAATCCATATACTTTCGTTCCCCAACTGATATAATCGTAAAAAACTACCTAATAATATAATTAGAATTAGTATAAATGGTGTATTTATTTTAAGAGCCTTATTCATTGTCGTTTTTCTGCTTACTACTCACCCGTACTGTCTGTTGGGTAGATTTAATGCAATAATAAACTTTAATGCTCATAAAATCTTTTTCTTCCTTGATACAAAACTTCCCATTTAACCATTCTTCAAATCCCAGTTTAGGATTGGTGTAGTTACTCTTAAAAAACCAAATACTTTGCATATTGTCAATTCTATTTTTTATGCTGTCGGTAATTATGCTCCCCTTAGCTGTAGAAAACGCAAACGGAACGCATTCCACGGGAATATTTTTTTTGTAATAATAATTAAACGGTTCTATTCCGCCACTCAAGACAATCGCATTTGCTTTCAACTTGCTCGTTTCCACAAACTTAACGCTCTCCCGCCACTGCTCTTTCTGTACAGTAGTATAATAAGAAAAAAGAATATACCCGCTTATCCCTGTCACAACTAATAAACTTAATGCCTGTGCAACCTTATTCCTGAACCAGAATATACCCCTTGTAACCAGTAAATAATATGCAGGTACTACAAAAAATACATATCTTGGGTCTAAAAATGGTCTTATTAAATAAGACAAAATATATGCAGCGGATATCGGTGTTAATATCCATAAAACTAAAAATAAAATATTGGAACGATTGCGTTCCTTGAAACACCGGATAATTCCAAACATAGCAAGTATCCCGAATACTAAAACCAATAATTTATACTCGGATGATAGTTTCCAGATTATATAATAAATATCCGCTAGCCCTTTTATTCTCCCAATCCAACTGCCTGCTCCCATTGGAATTTGAGTCTTTAAAACGATAATCCACGGAATATAACAAATACTTATGATTATCCCGGATATGAAAAAATCTTTTAACTTTTCTCTTTGCGCGACTAAAATATAAATTCCCTCGAATAATATGAAAAACAACCCATATAAATGAGTATAAGAAATTAAAATATTAACCAAAGTAAGTAAAAATAATGTTTTTTTGCTGTTTGTTGTGCAGAATTTTATGAATAATATACTTGAAGCGAGTACTAAAAACATAAATAATGGGTACATTCTTGCTTCCTGGGATGCCCATATCGGTGGTTTGGATATCGCAAATATGAATGTCCCAATCAATGCTTCTTTTCTGCTAAAAAGGAGTTCCCCTAACTTATACATCAATAAAATTGATGCTATCCCTAAAATGGCGGATAATAGACGCACGGCAAACTCGCTTGTGCCAAAAAGCTTTATCCATCCCCATAATAAAGTAAAGTAAAGTGGGGGCGAGATGTCGTGGATGATAACATTCCCTATCATACCGGTAAACGAACTGCAGACGTTTCCTATCCCCACCGCCTCATCAAGCCATATACTCTCGGTCCCCAGTTGGCATAACCGTACCCCCCCCCCCGT
>JBAZNK010000022.1 GCA_041649255.1 bacterium | reverse complement strand
TATAGTCTAAAATGGGGTGGTGTTTCAGATCGTGGCGCAAGAGTATCAAACGGGATTTATTTTATCCGTATGGTATCATCGGAATTCAAATCAACCAAAAAGCTTATACTCGTGAAATAAAAGTGTTTTTAAAAGAAAGGGGGCAGGTGTTCCTGCCCCCTTTTTTCTTCTGCTGAAGATAAAAATTGACAGTTTAAAAAATTTATATAATCAACATTAATAGAATAATCAATAGAATTTTATGTTGTTTATGCGAAATAAATTATATATAAATTTCTTATTATTGTTAGAGCTTATTTTTTGTGGATGTGCTCCTGTTTTTCAATCATTAAGGGATGCTCCGGATTCGTATCTATGTTCCAGACAAACTGATAAAATTGAGACTAGGAAAAAACTATATATTTTAATATCTGACAAAAGAACAACCCGTGAAGTATCATATATGACAGCTAAACAATGCTTCTCTAAAGTCCCGCCTATGGAAGCATCTTTTATTCCTAAATTAGAAAACTCCTTGCTTAATGGTTTGAATAATTCAGGTATGTTCTCGCAGGTAGATACTTTTGCAAAACCGATAAAAGACAAGTTATTAGAAAGGACTTTATCAAAAAAAAATGATTTTTTAGATGAAAAAATTGATTCCAGTTTACTACTTGTCGGTGAATTAGTTCACTTTGTTGCTGAAAAAGGTGGTAGAGATTATATTTACCGTGTAACCTTTAATTACGAAATCATTTCTAATAAAAATATCATAGCAAACGGAACTATAGAAACTTCTGAGAAAATAAAAGATGTTGCTTCTTCGGAAAGCCAAATTGCATATTTCGGTCCTATAATAGGTCTCTTTACTTCTCTTAAAGATATGGATTACGTAACAAAATATATGCTGAGCGACCTGAATAATAAACTTATACCGGAATTAAAAAATATTTGTGATGGTAAAGCACGTTATGAACCGATTAATTATGATGTCTTAAACAGCTTTGATAACAACTATAAAATAGATACAAAAAATTATAGGTTTATAGCCCAAGCCAAAAATACACTTGCCCTTGCATCAGGAATTGGATGGTATCTTTATGCGTATGGTGGCGGATATCTGCAAAATAAGGAAAAAATTCTTGCAGCAACTTCTTTGGGTGCTTTTGTTTTTACTGATATGGAACTCGGGAATTTTACATATACAGGCTTCTGCACGGGAGTAATAAGCGGAGTAGTCCTTGCCTCTCTTTTACACTCTCCGACAAGTGATACCTATTATGGTCTCCTGACTGTTCCGGTGTTAGGAATTACCGGAGCAATTATCGGCTCTAAAATCATAATAGAAAAAAATAGAATCAAAATATTATGCACTCCTTGATAATTTATATCCTATTAAACGTCCCTAATATCTACCAGAGCGAAAATTTATCTCCTTATGGCAGTATCGTAACTTTGATAAATGATAAAAGGGAAATGACGGAAATTGTAAGAACAATTCCGCCCGGCTTTTTTGTATTCACGCATTCCCGGACTAATGCAGTTAGCGCCATAGAACATAACCTTGGAGAAGAATTATTAAAATTAGGTTTTATATCCGCAGATTCTCTAGAAGATTCCGAAAGAGAAAATATAACAACATTAAAAAATAGAAATGAAATACTTTCGTACATAAAAGAAAAAAAGAAAGCAAATTGGTTATTAACCGGAGAATTATTAAGTTTACAGGAAAACAGAAAAGGGCAAACTATTTTTTACTCCGGGAAAATATGGTATGAGTTAATAAATTTCTCCGATTCTATCCCGTTTAAAACTGTCTTATTATGTACCTTGCAATGTGAAGATTTCGTAAAAGCCGAAAAAAACGAAGAATTAGAACTAAAGATGTTAAAAAGTTTTGTCTCCGCATCTTTAACACCCTTAAAAAATGCTGCATATAAGAAAGAAAACTTTACAGATACAAATATTAACGGTTTCAATAAATTTGAGAACAGAAAAAATATAAGCCTGAAAGAATTACAAAAAATCAACTTTATGGCGTTTGCCGGCACTCTTATACCTTTGGAGGCAGAAGTATTATTAACTGTTGCACAAAATCCGATAGGGCTTATGGCATCAGGAGCACTCGCGCTTTCTTCCGAAATAGGACTTGTGCTAAGTACCCGTTCGGGAAGTTTGGACTGGATTTTTGCGATGACAGGTGGATGGGTTGGAGGCATAATAGGATTATCTCTTGGTAAAGAAATAAATAATACTTTCATTGCTTTACCTGTGGGCACATTTGTTATGGGATTTATCGGTTATAAAATGGGGAAAAAATTTAAGATATACAAATAATAAATAAAAATGACTTTATTGTTTTTAGTGCTAAATCTCGTTTTACCGGATTGTGTGAATAAATTCTATGAAAGAGTTGAATTGTTTGCCAATAAAATTCCTATGGATAAGTATTCAAAAGTAGGAACTGTTTTATTGGAAGAAGACACTTTGTGGTATCCTTCTTTGGATTTTATAAACGGTATGGATAGTATATTAAAATCAGTTGACGATAAGCATACAGGTTACAAGGAAACAAATAAATTGTTAGGAACTAACTTATTAAAACTCGTTTCCAATAATGATTCCAATCTTATTGATAGCTTATGTGGAGTCAATAACTTAGATGGTTTGTTAATTTTGAAAGTAATCTCCTTATCGGAAAGTGTTTTTGAATTCAGGTTCCGTGATACAGGAGAAAATGATTATATTCTTACGGAAAAACCTGCTTTAGAAGAAATGAACCCCAAAACAATCCCCCAAAAAACTCATAAAATTACTTTAAGGATTTTCGGGGGATATGTAATCCCGGTTTTTGATATTATTAATTTGGGATTCAATGGGGGCGGAGAATTATTATTACATCTACGCAAAAGACAACTTATATCCATATCCTATCAGAAAGGGAGTGTATCCTCTGCAGGATGGACATCGACAAGTTTTAAGTACTCCCAAATCGGAGCAAAAATTTTTCTGTGTAATAAACTTAATAACGGCGGAATAGGTGTGGGAGTTCACCATATTAACTACTCTGCTCCCGGTGAATATACAAACCTGTCCGAATTTCCATCTATCGGATTTGATATTTCAATATTTTTCAACAAAAAATTCCTTGAAAATATAAAACCTTTTTCTTTGCCGGTAACTTCATATATAAACCTGCCACCTCTACCGGGATTGTTCGGAGGAAATATCGGCTTAGACATCTTAAAATGGTAAACTTTAAAAGACTGATTTTATTGTTGTTGCTCGTAACTTATGGTTGCGAGAAAGATACTGTGTTTACAACTGATTATACAGAAGAGGGGCTTCCATTACTGAATACAAAAAGTGTTCAGGGATGTGACGGTAATTTTGAGTCCACCATAATTGGTTTGTCAAATGACTCGCTGTATGGAAAAGCTTACACAATGCTCTATTTGCATCCGGAAGACAGCATTAAAATTTATAAATTAACTATATGCCTGAATGCCTTAAATAATGTAACTTTTTCTCCCCACATACTGAAAATACAGTATGAGAGGAACGGGAAAAATGAGTATCTTGGTAAGTGGGTGGATGCAGATATTGAAACATTGACATTTGTTTTTACCCCTTTATTGAATGTAAGTTCGGATATCTATATGATAAAACTCTTTATCGATAATGACGGAGACTCTCTGCCGGATTTGGATACTACCGGCAACCATACGGCAAAATTCGTCTTTCGTTACGATAGCAGTTACTCTTACTCAAAAATTTATATGCAGACAATTAAAGAGTATTCCGGGATAATCGATACAGTCGATTTCCATTCCCATTTTATACTGTGGGGACAATTATGAATTTATTAATTATATCTTTTTGCCTGTTTACAAAAGTTAATTTACCGGATATGTGCTTGGGACTCGGAGCTTATTCCCAGAAAATGTCTTCTCAGGACTGGAATTCCGATGGAAAGATTGATGCGGAAGCAACAAATGCTCAAAGTCCCCTCTTGAAAATAAAATTCCCCGTGACTAATTTTTTAATCTTTTCCTTTGAGGGAAGCAATACTTCGTTTGTTGTTAAAAACAGCATTGATGAGGATACGCTTTTAACTTCTTCCATAAATAAAGTAGGGATGGAATGCGAAATGGGAATACCTATGGGACGGATATTTCCCAACCTGTGTTTTGGCGGCGGTTTTTTTGATTTTGATGCCCATACTGCCTATACTTCCCATATTTGTAAAGAAAAAATGGATTACTGGTATGGCGTAGGAATGGAGATTTTTACAAGATATTTTTCTTTCCGTGTGTTTTACAGGGAATATCAGGTAGAACCACAGATGTTTTATACTCCTTATAGTCACATTTTTGAAAAAGATGAATGGTTATGGAATTTGAGCGGTGAACAAATGGGATTAGAAATATATTACAATTTTTATATAGGGGAAGGAAATAAATGGTGGGATTATTTATCCAAATAGCAATATTATCCGTAAAATTCTCTACTTGCTTAGAAGGTAATATAGGGAACATATCCTCATCTGCAATGGGAAGCAATATTGCTATACCGATGACAAATTCTTTCAGATGGACAATAAATCCTTTCGTCCTTTCAGGAAAAAGCAGCTCACGGGATTATATTGTTAATGATGAAATGGGAAATCCGATTGTAGAATTAACTAATATGCGAATACTCTATACGTTATATGGAGTTAATTTCGGACTGAGACTAGACAGGGGTGGTTATTTTATAGGCTTTGGATGCGGGATTGCTTATTGCAATGTAAGTCATTCCGAAGAAGAAGCGTATTACAACGGATATTTTTCAGGGGGCGTACCAATAGAAGGTAGCGAAATAATTCCTTGCTTTAATGTAAAATGTGGTATATACCCTTTTAAGTTACCTTTTGAAGTAAAAATGGGTATTATCGGCGGAATGAATTTTGCTTACTCAAGTATTGGAGTAAATTCAGGCGTAAACCTCGGCGGTATTACATTAGGATTGGCTTTTCAAATAGATTTATGAAATTAAAAATCAACTTGATTTTACTTTTCCTGTTGCTTTTAAGCTGTAAACCCGCAAATTTCTTAACCGACTACAGTCCTTACGGGACATTAATATTTCAATCTTCATCCGCAGAAGGATGTGACAGCGTATTTGAATCTATTGACAGTACTCTATATGCAGATTCTCTGGGAAATTATTCGTTTATTAAAATAAAGTTAACTACTGCAACTAATTACAAGTTATCAACAATCAGGTTGTATATGTTTGACCGTACTCTTATTTATAGTAAAATTGCCGCAATACTATATTCCTTAAACGACACTATTAAATTAGGGCATACTGAAATTTGGGGTAGTTACGGCAAAAATGATTTTATTGACCTGTCAGGATGGGAACCAGTAAATCTGACTTCAGAGATAGAGTATTCAATAGAAATTTTCTGTGATAAAAATGAAGACTGGCAACCTGACATAGGGAATAACGAACAATACAATTATATATTCCTGTTATTTCCTTTTGACAAGGATTACACGGGAGAAAATTATAGTTATAAAGTAGTAGATACAAAATCCGGTCAAAGTTATAACAGGACTGAAACGCCGATACATCTTAATTTTGAACTTTATCAATGAGCTATTTATTTATATTTTTGAATTTTTGTGTTTCTGCAAGAACGATTTATAATGTTAGCGCAGGAGTTAATCTGTGGCAGACGTATATCCCCGTGCAGGATTTTAATAAGGACGGAATAAACGAAGTCGAATCATCTACTCCGGGACAGGAGTTAAGTTTCTATGTCCAGTTTTGCTGGAATGAATATTTTGATTCTTATGTAGAAGCCGGGGGATTCGGATATAACATATACAACAAGTCATTAATCGATACTCTTGCATTCAGCAATTGGGCACATCATTATGGATTAGGAGTAAATGTTTATCCTATCCAAAAAATTAAAAAAGTTTATCCTTTTCTGGGGGCAGGATTAGGTTTGTGCGACTATTCTTTTGAAGGGTATGGACTCTATGGCTCTGATTATTCTTACGATTATACAAGCGGTAATAAACCTATGTATTGGCTAAATACAGGCATATACGTTGATATATGTAAGTTTGTAAGCGCAAAGCTACAGGTCAGGAAAAACTTTTGCTCCTATACGACAATAAGGGGATGGGGAGTAGGAAATATAATATGCGAAAAAGAGTGGGCAATAAATATGGACGCCTTAGAAATAGGTTATAGCATTAATATACAATGGTAATCGTGTTTCTATATTTTGCTCAAAACCGTTTTTTCTATCAATTCCGCAAACTCGTTAACTTCTTTTATTAACTTTTCCGACTCTGTTTTTACTTGAGTCTTAAAGTTTTCGTCTTTTATGCTACCCAGATTTATAAGTACATTATAAAGCGCGCCTAACGCGGAAGCGTGTAGTTCTAATCCTGCCACTCCTGCATCCGAAATAGAATTTGTATTTCCTTTGGAAGCACATAAAAACGCAAGTTCAATCGCAATTCTGACGTTTCTTATTACTTCCAGTGGAACGTTTACGGCTTCTTTAAGCGCCGATTGTATTGCATTGCTTCTTATTTGTTTTTCTTCGTCCGTATTTTTAGGCAGCTTATAACCTGACATAACTTTATTAAAAGCTTGTTCGTCTTCCTCTATAAAAGTAAAAAACCTGTCTTTGATTTCTTTGCCCTTATTCAAAGCTTCCTGCATTTCTGCTTCAACTTCTTTATATTTTTCTTTGCCGATAGTAAGTTCTGCGACCATGCACACAAGCGCTGTCCCTATAGTTCCTGATAATGCTGCAGCTGAACCTCCACCCGGCGCGGGCGAGTTACTTGCGAGTTCGGATATAAAACCCTGCAGCGAAACGTCTTTATTCATTTTCTCCTCCCCATATTTTCTTTTCTAATATTTGATTAGCGGAAAAGTTTTCCAGTTTCAAATACCAGTTTGCTACGTCTACCATTGCCTGTAAAGGTAATACTCCCACGACTTCCGACCCGGTTACGGAAACTCCGTATCTTTCGGCTTCCCGTACGACTGCCTCAAATACCCTGAAAATAGGTGTTCCCGTATAATTGGTCAAATTAATGGAAACCTGAACGATACCCCTTTCTTTTATTTCAAAGCCGAGCGCTTTGACGTATTTGAACCCACCGTCTCTGAATCTTATTGCTTTTGCAATGGCTTTGGCAATATCGAGGTTGTTAGTATTAAGATTTATATTGTACGCAACAAGATAATGTCTTGCCCCGACTACTGTTGCTCCGGCAGAAGGGTGAAGCTCGGAAGGCCCGAAATCCGGTTTTCTTGACGGGTCTGCTTTTATGGATTTCTGTAATCCTTCAAACTCTCCTTTGCGAATATAAGCAAGGTCTTTTCTTTCCGGAGTGGCCGCAGACTCTTCGTATAAGTAAGTTGGAATGTTCAATTTTTCCGCTATTTCTTTTGCAAGAGAACGTGACAATTCAACGCATTCTTCCATTGTTACGTCTGATATAGGAATAAAAGGAATGACATCCGTGGCTCCCATACGCGGGTGTTCGCCTTTGTGGGTTCGCAAATCTATTAATTTCATTGCGCATTTACAGGCGTTAAAAGCTGCTTTTTTACAAGCTTCCGGCGTTCCCACAAACGTAATGACTGCGCGATTATGGTCGGCATTCATTTGTTTGTCCGTTAGCTTAACATCAGGAACGGCAGTTATTTCTGCTACGATTTTATCTATTATCTCTATTGATTTACCCTCGGAAAAATTTGGAACACATTCTACAAGTTTGCTCATCCTCCCTCCTTATAATCAAATTCATTAAAACCAACTACCCCGCCCACCGCCACAGCGGGATCTTCGACTTCTTCGGGGTAAACTCCGGACTAATTTTTCCTCTGTGCGCTCTATGGTTTTTTTCAGTTCCGTTCATTGTTTAATAATTAGCAAAAAAAAAGAGACTTGCAAGAAAAAACTTTTTAAAGGATGAAAAATTAGGATATTAAATTTCTCGAGTAGTTTAAAAAAACACAAGCCCTTTGGAATGTTCCAAAGGGCTTGTGTTCTAATTAGTTTATTTCAATAAGGTCAGTTTCTTTGTCGTTACGGATTTATCCGTTTCAAGGCGATAGAAATAAATACCGTTTCCAAGTTTATTGCCTTTGTCATCTTTGCCATTCCAGAATGTATTGTATTTGCCTGCGGTTTGTTCCTCTTGTATTAAAGTTCGTACCGGTCTGCCTGATGCATCGTAGATTTTAAGCGTAACTTTTGTAGCGTTAGGCAAAGCATATTCAATTTGAGTTACTGAATTTGCCGGGTTAGGATAGTTTTGTGACAAGTTGAAAGAGAAACTCTGGTTTTCTTCTACGCCTAAGTGCACAACAACGAATTTAACCGGTTCAACATAAGAACCTTCGTCGGGATCATCAGAAGCGATAGTAAGAGTGCCAAGATGTGTCCCGTTGCTAAGGCCTGTTTTATTGACTATTACAGTAACGTTCTGAGAACTGCCGGCCGGGACTGTAAAACTTGTAGGTGATACGGAAGTAATCCATGATTGGCTCTTGGTAATATTGGTTACATTCAAACCCCCGCCACCGTCGTTTCTGACCGTCATTGTTTGTAATGTGTCATAAGTGCCGCCACCTCCACCGTAAGAAACGATAGCGCGGATGAAATAGGTTTCTGTCCATGCTGCCCATCCGGAACCATTATAATCCCAAGCTCTTCCATTATTAGTTTGGTTTGCCCCGATTCGCGCAATAGTATCTATCATATTAAAAGAAGCAACAAAATCTCCGGTAACATTTATATTAGATGCCGAGACATCCGTTGTATTCCATCCCCCTGAAGTTGAAGATACGTTTCCTGTTTCCAACAATTGAGTGCCCGGCGCACTTCCTGTCCAGTTATAAAGTCCTACTTTATAGGTTTGCGCATTGGTGCAATATATTTGGACGGCCATAATCTGGCAAGACTGTGTAGGGGTCATTCTTGATCCCATTCTTGCTCCGGCGCCCCATGCATAATTACCTGTTACGTTGTTATCATCGTATATAAGCGTATCAAGAGTGGCTTTAGAATCCAGACAACAAGAGAAAGTTAGCGGAGATTGGTTAGCGTCTTGCGTAACTCTTATTGAAGGTGCAAATTTTTTGTTTTCATTTTTATTTAAAAGACAAACATTATTTTTTGTTAAAACCAATTTGTTGTCAGTATAAGCTTCTTTCGGAGGGCAAGAATAGGAAAGCGCTTTCTTTCCACTGTCGTCCCATGTGAATCTCAAAGTATCTTGAGTAACTGCAATATCCGGAGTTGAGGAAGGTATATAGAACTTGATGGGAACGTTTGTTGGACTTTCGTCCGGGTCATTGGAAGTAATAGTTAAATGCCCATAATGATAACCCGTACTTAAGCCGTCTTTTGTAACTGTTACCGTAACATTTTGAGTCCCTTTAGCGCTAACATTAAATACCGTAGGTGTTACAGCCGTTATCCATGAATCACTGACTGTAATATTTGAAATGTTAAGAGTTGCCGTTCCGGGGTTAGATACGACTAAAGTCCTTACCGTATCATAACTGCCGCTGGTTACGATAGATCTAATCAGCAATTCTCCTGTAGCACCAAAAATTCCAGCGTTAACTAGGTTCCACGAGCCGTTGTAATAATAGCTTCTTCCTATCTTAACAGTTGTATCTGCCATATTAAAAAATACATTATTTGCTTTTTGCATCCATCCAACCCAGAAATTACCGGCATCTATAACCGCAGGTGTTGGAAGATTTTTCTTTTCCCAATTTTGAGTTACTGTAGGTGTGTAGGTAAAGGCACTAACCAAATTAGTTCCGGGACCCCCTCCATTATCACTCCATATATGAACTTCGCAAGAAGTATCTTTTGCTCCGGGAAACCAAATTACGGATTTCAAAGTGCAAGGATATGCTTCGGGGGTAAATCTTGTTGCCATACCCCAGCCATTAGAAACGCCATAACCCCAATTAGGGGTGCTGGCATAATATAATGTATCTGTTATGCCTTTTGTTGAAGGAGATAATAACCTTTTTTTACTACCGGTCCATGTAAATCTTAAAGTATCCGGCGAAACAGATATATCCGGGGTCGGGACAGCCGGTTTAATAAGAATTACTGCAGCTTGACTGCTATTAAAGTTATAACTTGCCGGGGTCAAGTCAGTTAAGTAGAAATACCCATTCTCGCTCCCTTCCCATCCCCAGTTAAAATGAAAATAAGTATTTGTGCTGTATCCATCCATAACAAAAGCGTGTCCGCCTGAACCCTGTCCTGAATAAAGAACCGGTCGGCTGCTGTCTAATTCCGTCCTCATTATACGAGCCCATGCAGTATCTGTTGAGTAACTTGACCTGTATATTATACCAAGGTTTTCATTGTAGGAAAAATAGGTTTTAAGTGCGTAAACCGGCGAAGGAACATAAGCGCCGGAAGCGCTGGTTCCGTATCTCATATTAACGGCAACTCCGCAATGAAACAACAATGTACCGACAGCATTTCTCTGGTTTGTGGTTGAGCTTGAAAGAGAAGTTGGCATATTTCCCCAATCGTAAGTTGTTGCCCCAAAATCAGCCGAAACAGTTTGCGCACAACCGGCGGTGTCGTAATAAGAATGTGACCCTACACCCTGTGTCGGATGGTTGAAATACTTCATTATTTGCCCCATAGCTACGGCTGCACAACCAACAAGACAGTGTGTTCCGCCAATCATCGGGCATTGAGTATTGTAAATTATGGGAGAACCACCGTAAATATTTTCTTGCGCCCAGGTAGTAGTAAGCAAAGGGCTTACGGCTTTCTCCTTAGAACCTTTTACAAAATATTGTGGCTCAATAGTTAAGTTGTTCCACTGGTCAACGTTTTGTCTCGGAGCTTTTGTAAGGTTATCTTTTACGTATATGATTTGTTTTTTGTAATTATCCATCCATTCGTCAAACTGGATCGGATGATTGGTAGCGGTATATTGTCCTTCAAAAGAGTATCCAAGAATAGGGACGGTTGCATCTTCCGCACTTACGATTACGAAACCATTTGGCTTGAAATTGAAAATATAAAAAAGATTTCCTTTGGTGCTGGATTCTGTAAAATTATCTGTTACGGAAATTTGGCTTTTAGTTAGATTCCCTTTATCGTAATACCAGTTCTTTGCAACTTTTTCTGCCGTTTGTATTGATACAGGGGCGGCAAAGAGAAAATTCCCTGAAAAGAGAATAACTAACGAAATCAAAAATTTTCGCATACTACCTCCTTTTATAAGTTATATGGGGGTTATATAAACATATCCCATTATAATACGAATATGTTACATAATTGGAAAGATGTCAAGTTGATTTTTTATTATCTTTTTAAGTTATATTTCAACATACAAAAGAACTTTGCATAGGGGAAAATTGCCAGGGGGGAGCTCTTTTAAACCTAATTTATTCGCAGGATTGCTTAATCCAATCAATTAGTTCCTTGTCTATATCTTTTGATTCCTTTATATCCAAAAAATATGCCCACCTTCTCTTTTGAAATTGTAAAGTTTTTTTAATTCTGGGGCTTTTGAGCATTTTGCGCAAAGTAATTTCAACGATTATCTTTTTTGTTTGAACACGGAAAGCGGCGAATACAAGTGTATGTATTAAACCGATATACGCTTTTCCAATTTTATATTCAAAATATAGTTCTTTTTCCAGTTTTGTAACCAGTTCATCAAACAATGGCTTCATTGAAACTCTCTCACCACGAAAGTGATAATCAAGCGGAAACGTAGATTCTTTATTAATCTTGATTTTCATAAAAAAGTCAAATTTTTCTTTGGCGGCAAAATTTTTTACTTCTTCAATAAATCTTTTAATGATTTCAATTTCTTTTCTTTTTTTATTACTTCTTCGTAATACCTATTTGCTTTCCAGTATACTTTATAAGCGTTTGCAGATGTTTTTGAACTTATAATTCGATATTTGGCATCAATAATTATCATTGCACAGCGATTGTCTATGGCAATTGAAATTCCGGATGTTTTCTTCATAATCTTTTTGAGGGCTGGCTTTCGATATTTTTCAAAATCATAGTGTGGGCAATGAAGAGCTTTTATTAACCCTAGACCAGATACTTTTATAAAATCTGCATTAGGGTTGATAGATTTCTTAGAATCAGAAATTCCCCATTCAAACCAACAAATTGATCCGGCGCTTAACCCTGAAAGAACAATGCCTCTCCCATAAGCCTGTTTTAAAATCTTATCAACTCCGGTCGTTCTCCATATTTTCATCATTTTCAAGGTATTACCACCGCCGACATAAATTATGTCTGTTCCAAAAATCTTTTCCTCAGTTTCTTTTTTGCTAAGATTTTTGTTTATTAAGTACAAAACATCAATTTTACACCCAAGTTTTTTGCCAAAATGTTTTTTTACGATTTCGAAATACAATTCCGAATCAGCGCTTGCGGTTGGAATGAAAAGTAATCTTGGATTTTTCTTTCCGGTTAGATTTATTATTTCTTTGTCTATTTGGGTGGTTTCAACAGGATAGCCAGGTCGCCCTATTTCGCCACCGCCGATCACAACAATTTTTTTCATAAATTCATCCAAAGCTTATTTTAACCCTTTTTACGTTAAAAATCAGATGATGAGAACTACAAGGATTTTCTAACTGGCGGAGGGTGAGGGATTCGAACCCCCATGGGATTACTCCCGGCAGATTTCAAGTCTGCTGCCTTACCGTTAGACTAACCCTCCATTTTTGACAGGAAGCATTTTAATTCAAACACATAAGAAGTCAAGAACTTTGTCTAAAGAATAAGCGAGAGGTTATCTTATTTCAACAATCTTATGTTTAGATGTTAATCCTTTTAGAATAATAACCTGAGACTTTGAAACATTAAAATGTTCGGCTAATAATTTTATAACGGCTTCGTTCGCCTTGTTTTCTATAGGAGGCGCTTTGACATAAACCAAATAACCGGCATCGGTCTTTTCTACTTTTTCCTGTTTTGATTTTAGTTTTACCGTTACGGAAATTTTCATTTTATCCCTTTGCAATAGCCAGGGGAATCACTCTTGCAATCTTCTTAGATATCCCCGCGCAATGAACGGAATCTACTACTTCATCTACGTCTTTATATGCATCCGGCGCCTCTTCGGCAAGGGTTTTTGGGCTTGTAGCCCGGACGTATTTTCCGTTGGCCTGAAGTTCTTTTTTTATTTGTTCTCCCCTGTATTCTTTAAGAGCCTTATTTCTGCTCATAGCTCTTCCTGCGCCGTGACAACTTGAAGCAAAAGCTTCCTCTGCAGTGTCTGTACCGACAAGCACATAAGATGCCGTTCCCATAGAACCTGCAATTAATACGGGTTGTCCCACACTGCGGTATAAGGGAGAGACGGATATATGTCCGGCAGGAAATGCAGAAGTTGCTCCTTTACGGTGAACGTAAACTTCCCGGAGTTTACCTTTAACATCGTGTCTTTCGAGTTTACAGATATTATGGCACACATCATAAACGCTGTGCATTTCAAACTGTTCCCAGTTTCTGCCCATTGTCTGTTCAAAACTTTCTCTTATCCAGTGGGCAATAATCTGGCGGTTGCAAAATGCGTAATTGGCTGCGCATTTCATTGCGGAAAAATAATCCTGCCCTTCCGGAGAGTTGGCTGGAGCGCATACAAGTTGAGGGTCAGGCAAGCTGATTTTGTATTTTGAGGCAGCTTTTTCGTGGAGTTTTAAGTAATCCGTTGCTACCTGATGTCCCAATCCTCTTGACCCGCAATGCACCATTATGGTTATCTGTCCCTTGAAATTAATGCCGAAAACCTTTGCAATTTCCGGCTCATAAATTTCGTCTACTGCCTGTACTTCAAGAAAATGGTTTCCTCCTCCAAGCGTTCCTAGTTGAGGCGCACCCCTGTTTAAGGCCTCTTTAAAAACTTTTGATGAATCGCCGTCTTTTATGCTTCCGTATTCTTCAATGCATTCTAAATCCCTGTTTGTCCCGTATCCTTTTTTTATTGCCCATTCCGCTCCGTTAGTAAGAACATCGTCAAGTTCTCTCGAATTAAGGTTTAACCTGCCTTCCGAGCCCACGCCGCAGGGTATATTTTTGAATAAGGTATCTATGAGTTTGCTTAAATGTTCTTTTATTTCATCAAAACTTAAATTAGTTCGCAGCATTCTTACTCCGCAGTTAATGTCAAATCCGGTACACCCGGCAGATATGACTCCTTTTTCCCTGTCAAAAGCGCCAACCGCGCCCATCGGCAAACCATACCCCCAGTGCATATCCGGCATCCCGATAACCGGTTCGATTATTCCCGGCAAACACGCTACGTTGGTTAATTGTTCGATTGCCGTGTTTTCTAATGTATCCAGTATTTCTTTATTCGCATAAATAACTGCATCTACATTCATTCCCGGGCGCACATTCTTTGGAATAAGCCACTTATAATCCGATAATTTCTGTAATTTGTCTCGCATAGTTTATCCTTTACTTCTTTATTTCCCCAATAAAGATATTAATTGTGAAACTGTATTGCAAGTCTCCATGGATACCAATCCATAGGGTCTACTGTCAAATCAATGTGAATCTTATTTGTTAAATGATATCCGATTCCCACGCTGGGGTCAAACCAATATTTGATTGCCTGCGGATATATTTCTGTGCCGCAACGCAAAGCTAAATTGCCTATGTTTCTCTCTCCTCCGATTGTAACTTGGTCAGGATGTTTTAATTGGATACCATCGGAAAAGATTTCATTAAAAACGAAGTCCATTCCAATAAGCGTTTGGTTGTCCGGATGAATGGCAAAACCAAGCGGTATATTAACACATTTATAATTACTCTCCGATATTTGTTTGTATTCTGTAATTCCGCCAATACTCAACCAATTAAAAATCTTCTTTTTTGCATATACTTTAAAAGAAGTGTAAGCAAAGTAACGAATCCTTCCCCAACCGGAATACGGCTCTTCTTTGGTGGATATAAAGTCAATAGTTGCGGAAATGTTTTTAATTTTATTACTTGCAATTCCTATTGTATATTCGGATGTAACGGGAACATCTCCGGTATACGAATATGAAAAATACTCGTTTCCGCGTCGATCCATACCTATTTCTGTTCTTCTTGAGTCTGTATAGAATCGTGATAGAACACCAATATTTATGTATTTTGTACTAAACGCCCCGGTAAAAAAATAACTGCGGTAAATATATTGAGTATAATATGCATCTCTAGCAAGTTCTTTGCTTATTTCATAGTAGCGCCAATTTGCTCCCGTAGCTACATTTTCTGTGTATCCTCCACCTAATACTGCTTTCTTTTTAATAGGATATAAAATTAAACCGTTCACATTTCTTTCGTAATCGTAATGCCTAACAGGCAAAAGCTCATAGTTATCCAGATCTTCTAAATCAAAAAAACCGTTATCCCATTCAGTATACCCTGAAAGCGCATCAAACAAAACTACAGGTTGATTAAAATTAAGATATTTCGCGGGATTTGCTTGTGCTTCACTTTCGGTGTCTTCTAGGGCAACATATATATTTCCCATTCCGGCAAGACGGACAGAACTTCCATTCGCATTTGTTGTTGCAAACAATATTCCTAAAGCCAAACATAAAAAATACTTTGTCATAGTTTCTCCTATATGTCCAGGGTTACTCTTGCCGAAAAACCTTTATCAGTTTCGTGTATCTTAAAACCATAATACGGTATTCCTTTTACAAGAGTTTCGCCTTTTCCCTGACTCATTTTTTCTCCGCTTGCCTCAGCAGATAAACATAATCCGGAAATTTTATTTATCTTAAATCGGGATAAAAACAATCCGTGAATATCGCTTCGAGTTAATAACGCAGAAAGCCAATCATATAGTAATTTTTCTTTAGATTCCGAGGACAGTTCAATTTTAATAGTAGTCGTTGGTTTTATTTTTTCAACCCGGCATATAACCGAAAACATTGCCATTGCAGAATTCTCGAGCAACTCCTCAAATGTCTTGCCGTAAGCCTCAAACATAACGTCAGAAGTCAAATCGTCCAGTAATTTGTATTTCATTTTTTATCTTATATCCTTTTACTCTTGAATTGTCAATATAAAACCAATCACATAAAACACAGAGAAAAAACAGATTGTAACCACGAGATTACACACGATTTACACAAGAAAAGAAAAATAAAAAAAAGATACAAAAGGATAGAACAGGATTAAAAAAAGATTAATACCTACCAAGAAAAGACGGTAGGCAGGCGAGATTAACACAAGAATATAAAACGAGGATACAGAGAGGGGATAAAGGTTGTTTTTTATTTACAGTGTTGAATTTTCCCGTTTTCATCAACATACGCCCACAGCATTTTAGGAGTATTGAACCCGAATCCTATCCTGCCTTTTTTGTCCAGAGCAATTATTCCGGCATCGCCCTTCATATCGCCGATAAGTTTAATAGCCTTATTTACGGCGGCTTGAGGGGACATAGTTTTCATCGAATCGCATACGAATTTTGCGGTTCCGAGTTTTATAAGGCATTCGCCCCATCCGGTGCAGCTTACCGCTCCGGTTTTACAGGCATAAGTGCCCGCGCCGATAATCGGCGTATCCCCGACTCTGCCCGGCAAATCCATAATCACGCCTCCCGTGGATGTTGCTGCGGCAAGGTTTCCGAACTTATCCATTGCGCAAGCGCCGACCGTTCCGTATTCGTCAATCAATTTTTTTATTTTCGGGAAATATCGTTCCGTCGTGTTTTTGCCCATTTTTAATTTCTTGATGTCTTTTTCGAGTCGTTCTTTGCTTTTTGCGGTTACGGGATTATATTTCGGGAATCCCATAATTCTTGCAAACCGTTCCGCGCCTTCGCCTACCAGAAGTATATGGTCGGTTTCTTCCATTACTTTTCTTGCTATAAGAATAGGATTTTTGACTCTTTTTATTCCTGCCACGGCGCCTGCTTTCATATCATCCGTCATAATTGAAGCATCAAGTTCCGCTTCGCCTTCTATGTTCAGGACGCAACCCGTTCCCGCGTTAAAGTACGGATTATTTTCGAATTCAACTACGGATGCCTGAACCGCATCAAGGGCTTTACCGCCGGATTTTAAGATTTCGTAGCCTATTTTGCAGGCTTTGACAAGCCCGGGAACCCTTATGGCAAAATCCGTTATGTTCCCTGCGCCGCCGTGAACGATAAATTTCATTTAAGTGTACAATATTATATTTGTCTAAAATGTCAAGTCCAATCCGCAATTCATTTTACTGTCAAAATGCTCCGGGCTCTGCGAACGCTTGTTTCTATCTGCCCGTAAATGACATAAAAAATTTCATACGCAGGATTCGTTTTAATTTAAACTTGACTCAAACTTACTTAAGAAGTATTTTGAATTATATTATGAAGCCCAAATTTCTCTTATATGAATTGATAATTATAACTACTGCTCTTGTTCTCGCTTGTCTTATCGGAGAAGGTATTACAAGAAAGTTCTTCCCGTTTCCCCAGACCCCGCCCATTCGCGAATTTGATTCAAATTTAGGCATAGAAAGATTGAGAAAAAATATAGACGGGTTTTTCAAGCTGGATAATGCTTATTTAAGTTCTTTTCATATAAATTCACAGCGAATGAGGGAAAACAAGGAATACAACTACACAAAAGACAAACAAAGTTTTCGCATACTGGGACTTGGAGATTCCTTTACTTTCGGTTTATGGGTAAACTCCGAAGACACATACTTGAAAGCGATGGAAAGGATGCTTAACTCAAATATAAAACCAAAAAAATTTGAAGTAATAAATGCGGGAGTTCCGCAGTATGGCACCGTGGAAGAATTGATATTCCTTGAAAATGAAGGTAAAAAGTTTAATCCCGACCTTATAATCGTGGGGTTTTACGTCAACGACGTAGAAGAAAATGCTCGCAATTCAAATTTTACGTTAAAAGATGGCGTATTAACAAAAACCAAACAAGTTCTGTACGAACATTCTTCTCATAATAAGATTAAGGAGTTTTCGCAAAACATTCCTGTTTATTGCTTCTTATCCCAGCATTCACAGATGTTTAATAGGATGCGAATACAAATCGGTGAGTTGTTATATTATCGCAAATTATATTCTGACCTTACAAAAAATCAAAATATCCCGCAAGATATGCAAAGGGAAGAATACAACTGGGAACTTACAAGGGCAATATTGCTTAAGATGGGAGACGTTGCCCAAAGCATAAATGCAAAACTGTTAATTGTTATTATTCCCCCTTACGAAACCCTGTCCACAATAAAATTGGATGCGGATAACCACACTCCGGCATACGTACGTTTAATGCCGATTATTTCAAAAGATGTTTATATTCTTGACCTTCCTCCGGGATTATTTGTCAAATCCAAAGACCGATTATACTATAAAAACGACTTTCATTGGACTGGAGAAGGACATAGAATCGGAGCAGAAGGTATTTTTGACTACCTACTAGTACATAAAGAACTTCTTTCGCTTTAATCGAAAGGGTTAGAGTCGTTCTTTATTAACCTCTTAGCCAAATTAATAGATAATTCGAAAAGCATAACAAGATAAGAAAGCTTATTTTACATTTGACAATTGAATTATAACTATTATTTTTTACGCAATGACAAATGTTTCAATAATAATCGTTACCTGGAATTCTGAGGAGCATATCCAAAATTGCCTGAACTCTATTGATAAATCCTATGAAATAATTCTTGTGGATAACGACTCGAAAGACTCTACATTAAAAAACGTTAAAACAAAATTCCCATACGTTAAAATAATTAAAAACACCACCAATCCCGGATTGTCAAAAGCTACTAACCAGGGGGTACAAATTGCAACTCACGACTACCTGCTCTTATTAAACCCGGATGTTATAATGAAAAAAGATACCATCGAGAAGTTATGCAGTTTTATGGATTCGCGCAAAGATATTGCGATTTGTGGCCCGCAGTTTTTTTATCCAAATGGAAAGCTACAACCTTCCTGCAGGGAACTACCTACATTTAAAAACTTGTTTTTTGAGGCTTCAGGACTTGGCAAATGTTTTCACGGTTGGAAAATGCGGTATTTCGACCATAAGACTACAAGAGAAGTGGAACAAATAATGGCTTCCTGTTTGCTTATAAAAAAGGCTGTCTTCAATGAAGTTGGTGGGATGAATGAAAGATACCCGATATTTATGAACGATGTAGCTTTGTGTTACGACGTAAAAGAAAAAGGATATAAAACGTATTTTTGTGCCGATATCAATGTGATTCATTATCACGGTGCATCTACCCGAAAAATGGGACGCAAGAAAATAATCGAATGGCACTGGAGTATGTATCGCTACTTAAAAGACCATTCTCCCAATGCTTTTTTATCGGCAGTATACGGAACGTTGTTGCTTGGCGGAGCTATGTTGCGGGTATTATTTAGTTTGCTTTTTTCGTGGATAGGAGTTCTTTTCTCACGGACAAAAAAAGCTTAATCCCCAGAATTTTTCCTCTTGCAGAAGCAGATAAAAAACCAAAGGAATTTATTAATGAGCTGGATACTATTACTTTTAAAATGCCGGGGTTATGAGTCTGTCCTATAAGAAAAGTATAAATAAGAAATAATGGTTTTTTTATCCAAAAACCATATCTTAAAATTAGATAAGTTGTGTTTTTAGAATGCATAAAAATATTTTTTTCATTACTTTTTTGTTCGTTATATTTGAAATGTTTTACTTTTATGTCAGGACTGTAAATAAGTTTATAACCGCAGGATTTAATCTTAAAACATACCGGTTGTTCCCACCAATAAAATCCGGTTACATTCTCATCAAAAGTCGTTATTAATTCTTTTCTAAAACTTATATTTGCACCCTTTAGAAAATCTACTTCTTGTGGAGCAAGAAGTAGATTATGATGATTGCCAATCAATCTTCCCCATGCTGTCAATTTTCCAACCGTTTTGACTGTTTTTGCTTTACTTAATTTATCATATCGGTAAATTTCATCCCTTCCTCCAACGCCTCCAATATTTTGTGCGCTATTGTATGTTTGTATGATCTTTTGCAACCAGTCTTCATAGGGTTCTGTATCCGAGTCTGTAACACAAATGATTTCTCCGATGGCAGCTCTTACGCCATTACTAAGAGCTGTCGCTTCAGAATAAGGTTTTCCCATTTGTATGGTTTTAACATTGAAACGATAGTTGCCTAAATTGTTTTGTTTGTCTGAAACAATAATCACTTCTTTTGGTAAGATTGTTTGATGATTTATTGCTGTCAAGCAACGCAATAAGTAATCAAAAGAATTATTAAATACGGGTATAATAATAGATACGGTCATATCTTTCAATTCCATTCAAGACGAGTTTTTTTATTGCCTGTTTTGTTTGGAATGGGGATAGAAATAAATTTCATTTAATCTTTTTACGTTCCGGTTTAATGAGAACACTTCTTCAACAAGTTTAAATCCATTCTCCCTGAACCGAGTATAGTTTTTTAATAATTGTAATTCATTTTGTATGGAATTATTTAATGTGTCAACTACAATTCCTGCCTGATATTTTTTTACGAGCGGCGCAATTCCTTCCTGCCAGTGCGTAACTATTATTGGTAAACCTGCCGAGAGATATTCTCCATCCTTTACGCCTATCCCATAGGGAGTGGCAATTGCCATAGATTCCAGATGCAATCCGACATCTCCAATCAAGATGTGTTTTGGCACTTCTTCCGGTGGCAGAGATAGAACGGTTAAATCTTTCTGCTTAATCCCTGTTTCTTTTGCCAGGGCTATAATTTCTGTTATCTTTTGTTGTATCCCATAAAAAATTACAAGATGCGCATTTGGTTGGATTGTCTTAAAATGAATAAAATATTTTAATGTGAGCGGTATATCTTTTGGAGTCCCAAATGTCCCGGAATGCAAAAGAACAAATTTGTTTTGTACCCCATATTCTTCTCTTACGGCCTTACGTAATGTTTCATCGGGCTTAAAGTGTAATGGGTTAACACAATTGGGCCAAAAAATTACTTTGGATGTTCCGGACTTTATTGTTTTTTTTTGCACATATTCCTTGAATGGTTCGGAAGTAGTCACAACATAAGAAGCGGATTTTATTAACTTGAGTTCAATAAGTTTCCACAACCTGTAGCTCCACGATTTTCTGCTGAATATCCCTGCTTCTATTCCTTTTTCGGGATAAAGGTCACGCATATCAAAAATATAAGGTATTCCCAGAAGCAAACCGGTTAAAAATACAATTAGCGTTGCAGGATAATTTCGTGAATGAACAAGATTAATTCTATATCGTAATAAAATATAAAAAAGTATTGGTAGACTGCAAATAGTATACAAGCATAACCACCAGATGTTTAGATGAAATCCTTTGCATCTTATTGGAAAAAGAATTGGTATAAACTTACAGTAAACATTGTTTTTACTTAGCCAGCTTTTTATTCTTTTCCTATTGTTTTTATAAATTATAAAGCTTTTTAATAACTTGTCCCTTGAAACCCACTGGTTAATGGGGATAAATCCTATATATATGAATTTGTTCCCCCTGTCTTTTTGTGCAATTTCTGCAATAGGTTCTAAAAGCTGGTATTCTATTACTGACGAATAAAATGCTCGCTCAATAGTCGTAAAGACAAGAACTCTTTTCATTTTTCTATAATACCAACTCGCATATAATCCCCTGGATCTTGCCCTTAGGGTTTGTTGTTCCGTTTTGGCGGCCCAGTCTTTTGGGTGAAAAGTAGATTAGTTTAGTTGAGATTATCGTATTAGTCAATGTTTTTCTCTTTTTGTTTCAGGCATATATTCTGAAAAAATAGTTCTTTCGTATTTTAGTTGACGTATAAAAATAAATTATGTAAAAGTATATATTGAAGACAATAAAATGAAAAAATCAAAATTTTCAATTACATATAAAGTAGCGCCAATTATAAAACTTGTAAACAAAACCGACCATAAAACATTAGCAGTCTGGGCAATTGATTGTACCGAACGTGTCCTGCCGTACTTTGAGGAAAAATATCCGGAAGACCATCGTCCTCGAAACGCGATTACAACTTTACATAAATGGATAAAAACGGGCGTATTTAAAATGGCGGATATACGCAAGGCTGCGCTTGCATCTCACGCGGCTGCCCGCGAAGTAAACGAGGATAATCCTGCTCGTTCTGCTGCCCGCGCCGCCGGTCAAGCGGTGGCAACCGCACATGTTCCCACTCATTCCGTTGGTGCGGCAAGTTATGCCTTGCAAGCTGTATATAGAGCCGCTATCCTCTCTAACGCCGATGATGCCGTAGCAAAAGAACGGGATTGGCAACTCCAACACTTGTCAGATTTGAGAAAAAAACAAAAGGATGTAGAAACCCCCAACTCTAAAATAATTGACTTTTAATGCAGTCGTTCTTATTATACGTTAAACAGAGAAGATAATAAAGTATCACAAGCATCTTGCTTGTGGTTCGTTGTTGTGTCTGATAAAATATATATGGAACAAAATATCGGTAGTCATCCAACGGATGTGAGTTATCGTAATTTTTACGAACACTATAGGGCATCTATGTACGCCGCTCTATATGATACCGTAGAAATATTTAAACGAAAATATATAATACGTTTATTGCAAAATAAACTAAACCAACATACAAAAATTTTAGACATAGGCGCAGGAAGCGGTATTATGGGTGAGGCAACACTGAACCCAAATAATTATTTTTGTATGGATATCGCTTTTAATCGCATTAAACTTCATTCTCTTTATACCAAAATAAAAGGATGCTCAAACCTTTCTATCCAGGGTGATGCTTGTGTCCTGCCTATAAAAAACAAGAGTTTTGACATTGTTTTTTGCATAGAAACATTAGAACATATCAAATACGATAGAGAAGCATTAAAAGAAATTAATCATATACTCAATGCAAATGGGAAACTTCTCTTAACCATTCCTTATGATGAAAAACCTGTCAAAGAATTATCCGCAAGCAATTCCCATATCAATACCTATAACGAAAATATAATAAAAAAATTGGCATTAGAATCGGGATTCTCGATTGAGAAAATAGTTTTCATAAGCAAAATTGTTTATTTGTGCTGGACGCTTCCCAAACATATCATTTATCTTTTATGGTTGAGTTTTACGGGGCGATTGCTAAAAAGACTTAAAGGAATCGAAGTTCCCTCTTATTACAATACGACTATTCACAGAAAATTCATTCTGCCCGTTTCTATGTTTATTCTTCGTTTTATTAATTCCCTTGGCCTGGCATATACTAAAACTCCGTATACTTTTTGCGGGAAAGCTCCGGGTATGATTGTTATATTAAAAAAACAATAAAATGGCTTCTAAAGATTTTAAAATATGTTTAATACAACCCGGGATGTATTCCTTTATTAAGGGCGTAGGCAAACAATTCAGACCCGAACCCCTTGCTTCTATCCCCCTGCTTTATCTTGGAGCCGTTCTTCAAAAAGAAGGTTTTACCAACATTAAAATAATTAACTGCATTGCGGATAAAGATATGCATACGGCAAGAGACAGGGAGTTCATAAGAACGACTATCCCTGCACCAAAATTGGCAAAAAAAATAAAAGACTTCAACCCCGACGTTATCGGGATAACCTGTATGTACAGTCAGAACCTGCCCGAGGCAGTAAGTGTGGCGCGGATAGCCAAAAAGGTTCTTCCAAACGTTCCCGTAATTTTAGGCGGAGTACATATAACCGGGCAGCCTATCGAAACATTAAAACAATACAATTGTTTTGATATTGGGGTTATAGGCGAAGGCGAAAAAACTATAGTTGAACTCATAAAACACATCAGTAGTAAACGGGATTCGGAAGCCCTTAAAAATATTAACGGAATATGTTTCAGGCAGGACAATGAAATAATCCTCACTCCCCCGCGGGATTTTATTTCCGACCTCGATACCATTCCATTCCCTGCCTATGAACTTGCAGATTTGAAAAACTTTCCCAATATGTATATGCTTACCAGCAGGGGGTGTCCATACCAATGCACTTTTTGCGCATCCCAACTAAACTCCGGGAAAAAATGGAGAGCCCATTCCGTTGATTACCTGATAGAACATATAAAACTTCTTATTCATAAATACAACATAAAACACATACCTTTTCTGGACGATAATTTTGCGCTTAATCTGGAACGGGTTTCAAATCTTACGGACAGAATTATTGAAGAGAAACTGGATTTCCAATGGGATGTGTTGATGAGAGCAGAAAGGGTTTCAAAGGAACTGCTCTTGAAAATGAAAAAAGCGGGATGCCAACATATTACAATCGGCGCGGAATCGGGAGACCAGGAATTTTTGAATAAGGTTATGAAGAAGAATTTACATCTGGAAGATGTTGTAAGATTTGCAGAATTATGTGAAGAGATTGATATGCCGCTTACGGTTTTGTTTATGGTTGGGATGCCCGGGGAAAACGAACAAACCCGCAAAAAGACCATAGAATTCCAGAGGCTTTTATGGAAGAAAAATTGTGTCAGGGCGGTAACGCCCTCAATCGCTACTCCTTTTGTGGGGACGAAATTATATGAAATTTGCAAAGAAAAAGGATATTTTGAACATGACCCGACTCCCGAAGAACTTGCAAAAACGTTTCTTGGACTTAGCGGAAGTCTTATAAAAACAAAGAATTTTACTCCCGACGATACTATTCGATTCGCAATCAGGTCACACCTTATACAATTTTCTAATCCCGGCAAACTATTACGCAAAGTCTTTACGCATCGTTCTAAAGCTATTTTAAGATTATTTTCAATTATAGGCTCATTAAACAATGTCAAATAATTTAAACTTGTTTTCCCGTTATTATAAAACACACGGGATGAAAATATTCCTTTATCCGGAAGTTATGTACAGATGGATGCTTAACAAACGAGATGCGAGGAACAGACCGATATTTGTGAAAAGCCGGCCGAATATTATCCAGATAGAATTAACCAATATTTGCAACCTTTCGTGTAAACACTGTTACAGACATTTAACAAAACAACAATTAGGCTATATGAAAAAAGACGTTTTCGAAAAGATTATTTCAGAGTTTAAATCTCCCGTATCAATAGGATTATACGGAACCGGCGAATCTATGCTTCATCCCGAATTCTTTGATTTTGTGGAATACGCAAGAAAACGGCACAGGTTTTCTACCATTACTTTAACGACAAACGGAACTTTATTAAATGAAACATCCGCGCAAAAGATTATTGGTTTACGTATTGATAAAATATGCATTTCGCTTGATGCCGCGACGCCTGAAACTTATGTGAAAACAAGAGGAAAAGACAGTTTTAATCAAATACTTGAAGGCATTCGTATACTAATTAACGCACGAGAAAAAATGCATTCAAAAACGCCATTAGTCGGGGTAAATTTTGTAATCCTTGAGGAAAACAAAAAAGAGATTTTAGACTTCGTAAAACTTACGGTATCTCTTGGAGTTGATTTCATAGGAACATTAAGGTTTCCGCTTCCGATTTCCCCGGAAGGCGCTTACATAGATAAGTCAAAAACATCTCTGGAAGGAATTTACAATCAACTGGTTGAAGCAAAAAAATACATAGAAACGAGGAAGTTATTTATTAAAGAGAGTCTTATACAGAATCCTGAAACGGTATTTAATTTTGGCGACAGGAAAGGATTTTTCTGTTCTGCGCCGTGGGAGTATCCGCAGATAACGTGGGAGGGCGAAGTTACTCCCTGTTGTGTCATTCCTTTTTCGGAAGTTTATTCGCTGGGAAATATAGGAAAATCCTCTTTCGGGGAAATATGGAATAATCCCGAAATATGTGCTTTCCGGAGAAAAATAAAAAAATCCATCCCGCCGATAAATTGGTGTAAAAAGTGTTTTTATTAATTAGAGTGAAGATAAAATTATTCATAGTATAGTAATAAAATAATAATACAGTCCAAAAACAAAAAAAGTCTTTCACCGCAGAGTCGCAGAGCACGCAGAGAGTAGGGAGAGCTAAAATTTTCCACACAACTATTTATTGTCCATTCTATGTTTTAATCCGTGAAAATCCCTGTCTACCGGTAGGCAGGCGTGGCTGAAATTCTTTCTGTTTTTGGTTCGTTTTTCTTTTTTTTGTATCTGCGCTCATCTGTGTTTATCCGCGGTTAAATTTTCTTTTTTTTTGTCTGTTTTTTTAGTTGGACTTTGCGCCGTAGGAGCATTAAACCAACTTATCCAGCTCAGTTGGGGTATTTGCTCTCTGCGTTCTCTGCGACTTTTTGTTTTGTGAAATTCTCTGTTTCTTTTCGTGCCTTTCTTCCTTATTTTATTTGTGCTTTCGTGGTAAGCTTTGTTTTTTGTTCTCTTTTTTTCTGTTCCCTATATACTACCTACTTCATACTATCTACTTTTTTCCCCTCTTTCAAAAACTTTATTGACAGAATTCACATTACGATTAAATTCTTAAATTAAGATGGGCGAACTTGTTAATCTTGAAAAAGCAAAATCTATAACAGAGAAAGCAAAATCTACCGGCGCAAGAGTCGTTTTTACTAATGGCTGTTTTGACCTTCTGCATCCCGGCCACATAGAATGTTTGCGTGTCGCCAAAGAACTCGGGGACATATTAATTGTCGGCTTGAACAGCGATAGTTCTGTTCGCGGGCTCAAAGGTCCGGAGCGTCCGATTCTTTCCGAATCTGCGCGCGCTTTGATTTTATGCGCAATAAGGTATGTGGATTACGTAGTTATATTTTCCGAATCCACACCTCAAAAAGTAATAGAAACTTTGAAACCAAGTATCATTGTAAAGGGTGGAGACTACAAACCGGATGCCGTTGTCGGACATGAAGTCGTAGAAAAAGAAGGCGGGTGTGTAGTCATAGTCCCTCAGGTCCCCGACTACTCCACAACCAATATAATAAACAAACTGAATAAGAAGTAACGCAAGCTTCCAGCTTGCCTGCCGTTAGGTATGGCTTGAGGTATGTAAAGTAGAGTGAAAACAGTTTTCACCGCAGAGACGCAGAGATCGCAAAGAACAGAATACAAAAAATCAACCACAGAGTACACAGAGTAAAGAAAGTGATAGGGTTAACAGAAAACAAATTAAAACGATAGAGGGCACAGAGGAAACAAAAGAGAACACAGAGGAAAAGGAAAAGATATATGAATAGAACAGTGGTTTCTATATTTGTTTCAATAGTTTGTATGATACAATTTTGTTCTGCTTCTGACAAAGAAGGACTTCTTTTAAAAATTATTCCTACGAAAAAAGTGTTTTTATTAGGGGAATCGGTATGGGTAAAATTTATACTAAAGAATAATACTAAAGTTCCGAAAGAAGTTAAAGTATATTCCTCCGAATTGATGGGAATCTTTCACTTTTTAAATTCCAAGGGCAAGGAATTTAGTTGTGTTACAGCAATGCCGGGTCAGATTGGCCCTATCCCTACTACAACTTTTAACCCAGGGGATTCTAGGGTAAGATATTATGATTTAAACAGAGGTTTATCAGAGTATCCTCTATCGAAACTATTAAAAGAAGACAGCTACATTATAGAAATCCCCCCGGCATCAAGCTGTCCCGATATTAAAGAAATTATTTCCGAACCGGCAAAGTTTGAAATAAAACAACCAACAGGAGAAGAAAAACAAGCTTTTGAACTTTTTGAGAATGCTTGTAAATATTCCATTACATGCTTTATGAGAGAAAAGCCCTCCCAAACGGACACAAACATAATAAAAGCAAGGGAATATTTCCATAAATTAGTAGATACTTATCCCAGAAGTGTTTACGCTCCTTATGCTCAATACAGGATTTGTACCACGAAAAATTTCTCGGAAAATCTTTCGGAATGGGCAGAGACTCAGGGACCTATTGAATGGAAGAAATTATCAGAAAATTATCTGGAACTTGCAGAATACAATCCATCTATTGTTTCGTATCTTACGGGGTCTTTTGAAGGAGCGGGAAAAACAGACGAAGCAAAAAAGTATTTACAAAAAATACTTGCTAAATATCCCAATTCAAACCGTGCAGAAAAAGCAAAAAACATTTTAGAACGCTTAAAAATAGACGAGGGCAAACATATTAGAGCACTTGAAAAACAAAAGAAATCTTGAAATGTAATCTGTTTTAATCTGCGTCCATTCGTGTTTATCTGCGGTTAAAATTCTCTCTTTTTTGTCTGTCCCCTGGTGTTTTTTAACCCTCCAACTTTCTGTTTTCTATTCGTTTTTCTGTTTTTTGTGTATTTCGTGGTAAGCTTTGTTTTTCTGTTCTCTGCGCCCTCTGTTTTGTCTCTCTGTGTGCGGAGTTTATCCCGCTTTGGCGGGATGGTTAGACTTTTCGTTTTTCTGCTTTCTATTTTTTTCTTCTTTGCGTACTCTGCGTCTTCGCGGTGAATATTATCCGTTCTTCTGTCTTTCTTTCTAATCCGCCAAAAACAAATTGACAGCTACGAGACTTTCAGGTATACAATTACATAATGAATCTTTCAAAAGAACTCGCCCGAATACTAAAAGAAAAAAAACTAACCATCTCCGTTGTTGAGTCCTGCTCCGGTGGACTTATCCAGAAAATAATCACGGATACCGCTGGAAGTTCGGAATATTTTCTCGGCGGTGTAGTGGCTTACTCCAACGAACTAAAAGAAAAACTCATCGGCGTAAAACACAGCACCCTACTTAAATACGGCGCAGTCAGCAAAGAAACTTCCGTCGAACTCGCAAACGGAATAACTAAAATCACGGGCTCCGATATAGGAATTTCCACAACGGGAATCGCCGGTCCCGGCGGCGGAACTAAAGATAAACCCGTCGGGCTTGTTTATATCGGAATTTGTATTGGCAAAAAAACAACATCCTATAAATACCTCTTCAAGGGTAATCGCGAAAAAATAAGAAAACAAACTGCAGAAGAAGGATTGAAGAAAGTAATAGAAATGCTGAATTTTAGAATTTAGATTGGGGATTGAAAAAATTAACAGAAAAAATAAAGAGTGCAAAACTTATAGCCACAGAATGACACAGAAATACACTGAATAAAAAAATTTACGGATAAAAGAGTAACAGAAAAAAGATGAACGGAGAACGGAAAACCACAGATAGAAGAACGGAAAATCCTCACGCAAAGAACAGAAGGATGTTAATTATATAAAGATGAGTCTTTATAGTTGGAGTGCTGTTCTCTGCGAACTCTGCGACTCTGCGGTGAAAAAGACATAAGGGAAGTAACTATTTATGGAATTTAAACTTGTTTCGAAATACAAACCTGCCGGAGACCAGCCCCAGGCGATAGCCAAACTAATAAAAGGCGTTAAAAGAGGAGATAAATTCCAGACTCTTCTCGGCGTTACGGGCTCGGGAAAAACTTTTAGTATCGCAAACGTAATCCAGACCATCCAACTTCCTACACTCGTTATCTCCCACAACAAAACCCTTGCCGCACAACTTTACGGCGAGTTCAAAAGCTTCTTTCCCGAAAATGCCGTTGAATATTTTATTTCTTATTACGATTATTACCAGCCCGAAGCTTACCTTCCGGTTACCGATACTTATATCGAAAAAGACGCTTCCATAAATGAAGAAATTGAACGCCTGAGACTCAAGGCAACGTCTTCTCTTCTTGAACGAAAAGACACGGTTATCGTATCCTCGGTCTCCTGTATATACGGACTCGGCTCTCCCGAGACGTATCGCGAAATGATGGTACGAATAAAGTTAGGCGATGTTTTCGAACGGCAGGAACTAATAGCCCAATTAACCGATATCCACTACTCTCGAAACGATGTTGATTTCTCATCGGGAACGTTTCGAGTCAGGGGAGGCGTCATTGAACTTCATCCCGCATACAGCGAGTACGGCATAAGAATCGAACTGGAAGGCAATACCGTAACAAGAATTCGCGAAATCCACCCGACTACTTTTGATTCGGTAAAAGAACTTGAGTGGGCGCATATCTATCCTGCAAAACATTTCGTTGCGCCCCAGTCTACCATTGATAAAGCAATGCAAAATATACAAAAAGAATTAGACGACAGGCTAAAATATTTTCGTTCCCAAAATAAACTTCTTGAAGCCCAGCGTCTCGAAACCCGAACAAGATTTGATATGGAGATGATGCGCGAAGCGGGGTACTGCGCGGGTATAGAAAATTATTCACGCTGGCTGGCTAACAGAAAAGAAGGAGAACGTCCGTTTTGTTTGCTTGATTATTTCCCGGAAGAATTTCTAATGATAATAGATGAGTCTCACGTTACGATGCCTCAAATAAGAGGAATGTATAACGGTGACCGTTCACGAAAAGAAACGCTTGTGGAATACGGATTCCGTTTGCCGTCCGCTCTTGACAACAGGCCGTTAAGACTTGCCGAATTCGAAAAACTTATAAAGTCGGTAATATTTACATCCGCTACGCCTGCGGATTTCGAACGCCAGAACTCAGCCCAAATCGTGGAACAAATCGTCAGGCCTACGGGACTGATTGACCCGCCGATAACCGTAAAAAAGACCGAAAACCAGATAGACGACATTATTAAACTCGTAAAAGCGCGCGCAAAAAAACACGAGAGAACGCTTATTACTACGCTTACAAAACGAATGGCGGAAGACCTTGCCGACTACTTAACGCAGGCGCAAATCAAAGTAAGATGGATGCATTCGGAACTTGGCGCCATCGAAAGAGTAGAAATTTTAAGGGGATTGCGTCTGGAAGAATTCGATTGCCTTGTTGGGATTAACCTGCTTCGCGAGGGATTGGACTTGCCGGAAGTCTCGCTCGTGATAATACTGGATGCGGACAGGGAAGGCTTTTTGAGGTCGTTTTCTTCTCTCATACAAACCTCGGGAAGAACGGCAAGACACTTGAGCGGGGAAGTAATAATGTATGCGGACAATATGACGGATTCAATGAGAAAGACCATAAAAGAAACAAACCGCAGAAGAAAAATGCAGATAATTTATAATGAAAAACATAACATAACTCCGACGACGATATACAAAACACGTGAAGAAATAATGGGAACGACATCCATAGCGCCGGAAGGAAAACCCGAAGAAGTAAGAGACGAAGAAGAAAAATATTTGCCAAAAATTGATAAAATAGAACTCGTAAAAAAGTTGGGCAGGGAAATGAAACTTGCGGCGGAAGAGTGGAGATTTGAAGATGCCGCAAAAATAAGAGACAGAATAAGGAGGTTAAAAGATGAACTTAAACCCGATGATAAAAATAGCTCTTCAGGAAGATTTGGGAAGCGGGGACGTCACGACAAAACTAACCGTATCCCCAAACATTAAAGGGAAAGCAGTCATAACCGCAAAAGAAAACGGAGTAATGGCAGGCGGAATTGTAGTTGAAAAAATATTCAAAACAATAGACAAAAACATAAAATATAAACAGTTCGTATCCGAGGGAACAAAATTCAAAAAAGGCGAAGACGTTTGTAAAATAGAGGGGAAACTGTGTTCAATACTTCAGGGTGAACGGACTGCGTTAAACTTTTTAAGCATATTATCGGGGATTGCGAGTCTGACAAATAAGTTTGTTGAAAAAGTAAAACCTACGAAAGTTAAAATTCTTGATACACGTAAAACTTTGCCCGGCTTAAGGGAATTATCGAAATATGCAGTCAAATGCGGCGGCGGGAAAAACCACAGGAAAGGATTGTGGGATATGATTTTGATAAAGGATAACCATATAGAAGCATCGGGAGGAATAGGGAAAGCGATTTACAAGATACAAGATACAAGATGCAAGATGCAAGATACAAGATGCAAGATACAAGGCACAAGATTAAAAACGGAAATTGAAGTAAAAAATTTAAGTGAATTAAAGATTGCGTTAGGTTCAAAAATAGACAGGATAATGTTGGACAATATGGATGTCAAAGGGATGAGAGAAGCCGTAAAATTAGCGCGGAAGGTAAACCCGAAAATAGAGCTCGAAGCTTCGGGTGGAGTAAACCTTGAGAATGTTTACGATATAGCAAAAACGGGAGTGGATTATATTTCCGTCGGCGCAATTACCCATTCCGCAAAAGCAATAGATTTTAGTTTGAATGTGGAAATGGAGAAGAGCAAATAAAACAAAACCGTTTACAAAATTAAAATCATTATGCAAAAAATAGTTACTTTATATATGGTATTTATCGCAGCAATTTTTTTATTACGCTTTCTTTATACGAAAAACATGCAAAACCGATTTTTGTCACTATTGTTTGATGCAACTGGTCCAAAAGATGACGTAAGAAGTATGACCAAAAAGGAACTCTATAAATCAGCATTGCAATTTGGAATAATAGGCGCATGTCTTCTTCTTGTGTTTCTTTCTCTTTCCTATAAAACCCTTTTTGATTCTAATATACCTCTCGGAATTATTTGGTTTGCGTCTTTAATTTTATCTATAGGTTTTTTTATTAAAGGGTTAACTTTATTAATCGTAGGATTGCTTCGCAGAAAAAATTATATTCCGTTACAAACGATGTCAAAAGGGCAGATAATAAACTTATATACAAACCAGAAAGAATTAGGATGGACAAAAGAAAACAGAGAACAATTTATAAAATTGTTAAATACTTTCAAGTGGACAAAATATAATAGAAGATTTTTCCTGAGAGAATATGAAACCCATGTATACCGGATACTTGATGCTCCGGAAGGAATAGGGCAAGAAGATTTACTTAATGATATAACGGTAGAACTGGAAATGTTTATAGAAAATAAAGGAGAGGATTCGGGGTTATACTATCTCAAAGCTCTTGCTTACTATTTTACTGAATACTGGGAAAAAGCTGCGGAATGCTACCAAAAGGCATTGGAAATTGATTATAAGAACTTAAAATCGTGGGCAGGTGTAATAGCTTGTTTTTTTAACTTAGAAAAATACAATGAAGCAACCCAAAAAATATCAGAAGCACTAAAAAAAGGAATAATAAAACCAAGGTTAAGAAAAGCGATATTAATCCTTCTGGATGCTGAAGATATTGACAAAATATGGCCCAAGGCTGAAATAGAAATCCCATGGAAACAGGTTATAAAGGTAGAGTTATGGAGGATTCTGGTAATCCTTTTTTCAATAATTATAGTTTGTTTTATAGGAATTACAACAGTTCGGCATAAGAGGGCAAGTGAATGGTATGACAAGGGATGGACGCTTGGCAATCTCGGCAAGTATGAAGAAGCATTGGAAGCGTATGATAAAGCAACAATTTTAAACCCTAATTCTGCAGTTGCATGGTGCAACAAAGCATGGGTTCTCGGTAATCTCGGCGGATATAGGGAAGCATTGGAATGTTGTAATAAAGCGATACGCATAGATTCTAGCAATGAATATGTATGGGGCATCAAAGGTTGGGTACTTGGTAACCTTAACCGACATAAAGATGCGATAAAAGCATGCAATAAAGCACTAAGTATAAATTCTGATGATGCAGATGCCTTGTGTACTAAAGGTTGGGCGCTTTATAATATTGGACAGTATGAGGAAGCATTGAAAATATCTGATAAAGCAATAGACATAAAACCTAATTTTGTAGACGCATGGAATAACAAAGGTTGGATACTTTATACTGTCGGCCAATATAAGGAAGCGATAGAAGCATATGAAAAAACGATAAGTATAAACCCTAATTTTGTAAAAGCTTGGCATAACAAAGGTTTGGCGCTTGATAAGATTGGCAAACACAAAGAAGCATTGGAAGCTTACAAAAGAGCTGAAGAATTGGGATATAAAATCGCCCCCCAAAAATAATTTTTTTTATTTTTTTGTTTCTATCTATGTTCTACACTGTCAGATTTTTACCTTGACAGTAAGGCAAATAGAGTATAGATTAGCAACATGTTTAACACAGAACAAGAACTGGTAAGGATTAAGAAACTTGAGGACTTAAGAGCGCGAAACATAAATCCTTATCCTTACAAATTTGAAATAAGTCATACCGTCGCCGATATCAGAAAAGACCCCGCGGGACTTATAGCCCAGGGAACAGTAGTAACATCCGCCGGCAGACTTATGGCGATTCGCGGACACGGAAAATCAAGCTTCGGAAACATCCTTGACGGAACAGGAAAAATCCAAATATACTTCAAAGCGGATACGTTGGGCGAAAAATACGAATTACTCCAACTTCTCGACATAGGCGATTTCATCGGCGTAACGGGACAGATATTCGAAACACATACCAAAGAAATAACCATAGTCGTCAGCGATTTTTCTTTTCTTGCAAAGTCTTTGCATCCGCTTCCCGAAAAATGGCACGGTATCCAGGACATAGAAATGCGCTACCGCAAACGACATTTAGATCTTATTATGAACCACGAAGTTAAAGAGGTCTTCCATACGAGAGCTAAATTAATGTATAATATTCGCGAGTTTTTAAACAAAAAAGGATTCGTTGAAGTCGAAACTCCTGTCCTCCAACCCGTATACGGAGGCGGTTTCGCAGAGCCTTTTAAAACGGTTTATAACGCGCTCGGGCAGGAAGTGTATTTAAGAATTTCCGATGAGCTTTACCTGAAACGTCTTGTCATAGGCGGATTCGATAAAGTATATGAATTCGGAAAAGATTTCCGGAACGAAGGTATGGACAGGTCGCATAACCCGGAATTCACTCAATTAGAACTATACCAGGCTTACGCCGATTATAACGATATGATGAATTTGGTTGAAGAGTTATTCAAGACATTATCCGAAGGCAAAGAAATAGAATATCAGGGACAGGTTATAAATTTTAGTCTCCCCTGGAAAAAGATAGCTTTCTTTGATGCGATTAAAGAATACTCGGGGTTTGATTTGAAAAACAGTACCAAGGAAGAACTTGCCAAACTGGCAACGGAAAAAGGAATAACCATTTCCAAAGACTATCATCGAGGCAAATTACTGGAAGCTTTTTTTGATGAGTTCGTTGAACCGAAACTTATAAACCCGACTTTTATAATTGATTATCCGAAAGATATTTCTCCGCTCGCAAAAGAACATAGGGCAGACCCAACGTTAGTTGAACGGTTTGAACCGTTTATTGCGGGAATAGAAATAGGGAACGCATTTTCCGAGTTGAATGACCCGTTAGAACAGTTGAAAAGATTTACTGCGCAAAGTGGTTTCAGGGAGAAAGGGGATTTTGAAGCCCAGCCCACGGATGAAGATTTCATAGAAGCGATGAGTTACGGGATGCCCCCGACAGGCGGGTTAGGATTGGGAATAGACAGGATAACGATGTTTTTTACGAATTCGCATTCCATAAAAGATGTGTTGTTGTTCCCGCATATGAAGACGGATAAGGGAGATGTGCCACAAAACAACCTTAACGAAAAAAGCAAAGATTAAAGAATATAACCACGAGATTTGCACAAGATTAACACAAGATTACATCCGCCTACGGCGGACAGGCATGAAAAATAAAAGATTAAGAAATTAAACATGAAAACTGAATTTTTTATTGCGCGACGCCATATTACGCGGTCGGGCGGCGCATTCAGAAAAATGGTATCCGTTATTTCAATTGGCGGGGTGGCTCTTGGCGTAGGCGCTATGCTTATAGTAATGGCGGTAGAAAATGGTTTTCATAAAAGCTTAAAAGACAGGATACTTACTTCGACTCCACACGTAGTAGTGATGAGGTTTCACCACGAATTAATCCCGGGATACAAAGCAATAATATCCAAAATAAAAAGGATGGAAGGAATAAAAACCGTTGAGCCTTTCATATCGGAAAAAGGAATACTGAAAAACGCGGATGAGCAAGAAGGGGCTATGATTAGAGGGATAGATAAAACGGAAAAAATCCCGGGTCTAACAGGCGGAAGAGACGGTTTAATTCTGGGAAGTATTCTTGCGGCTTCGTTGTCGGTAACAGTAGGAGACAGCGTTACTTTGTTTAGTATAGCGGCAAACAGCTCCAGAATAAAAACAAAACGGTATGTAGTTTCGGGAATATTTGAGGGCGGATTATACGAATATAATTCTGCTCTTGCTTATATGCCGTTAGAAGAAACACAGAAGTTTTTTGAAATCGGAGACCAGATAACGGGTCTAGAAATTGAAATCAATAACATATATAAAGCTCCCGAGATAGCCAAAAGAATCAATACGGGAATAGGGTTCCCTTATTATGCTACTCACTGGATAGAAATGAATACGAATCTATTCGCCGCATTAAAATTAGAAAAAACGGCAATGTTTATATTGCTTTTATTGATTACCATAGTGGCGTGTTTTGGTATTTGCGTGACTCTGATAATGCTTATTATACAGAAGACAAGGGAAATTGGAGTCTTAAGAGCTATGGGCGCAAGCGCAGGAATGATAAAAAGGACTTTTATGTTAGAGGGCGTTTTAATCGGAACAACTGGAACGATAATAGGCGTTATAATTGGATTCGTAGTTTCATATTTACTTAGCAAATATAAATTTATTGATCTTCCGCCCGGTGTTTATGGAGTGGATACACTTCCCGTTTATATGAGATTTATGGATTTTATTATCGTTAGTTTCGGGGCGATTTTTATATCATTTATCACATCACTTTACCCGGCAACAAGGGCGGCAAAACTTTTACCCGCCGAAGCCATAAGATATGAATGAAATTCTAAGCGCAATAAATATTTCCAAAAACTATAAAGAAGGAAAAGAAGTAGAAGTCTTGAAAGAGCTAAACCTCGAGGTAGCAACTGCCGAGATGATTGTGATTATGGGACCGTCGGGTTCGGGCAAAACGACTTTAATAAACATTCTCGGTGGGATTGATAAGCCGAGTGCAGGAAAAGTTTTGCTTGACGGGATTGATATTTTTGCGCATACGGATACGGAACTGTCAAAAATAAGAAACCAAAAAATAGGTTTTGTGTTTCAGTTTCACCAGTTATTGCCTGAGTTTACCGTCATTGAGAATTTGAAATTGGCATCAATGCTCGGAAATACTATACAAAAAGAATCGTTTTATCTGGAGCTGCTTAAAAATGTCGGGCTTGAGGGAAAAGAGGCGCGTATCCCCGCAAAACTATCCGGAGGAGAAAGACAAAGAGTAGGTGTAGCAAGAGCGCTGGTAAACACTCCCAGCATCGTTCTCGCGGATGAACCAACGGGAAATCTTGATACGGAAACAAGCGAAGAACTGCATAAATTATTTGCCAAACTCAACCGTGAACACCAGGTAACTTTCGTAATTTCTACTCATAAAGAAGCGATTGCAAAATTAGGAACAAGAGTGTTTACATTAGATTCCGGCAAATTAAGACAAATATAATTTTTATACTTTACATTTTCAAATTCTTAATATAAAAATATACAATGCTTTGCGATTTATGTCATAAGGAAGTTGCCGTTATACATTGGGCGGTTGTCATAAACAACACCAAGACCGACCTCCATTTATGCGAAACTTGCGCAGTCAAGAGAGGGCTTATATCTCCGGAAGGTATAAAATTAAAGGAATTATTGCCTTTAATCCCGCATACCCCAGAGGTAGACAATATTAAATGCACCAAGTGCGGATTGACCATAGATGATTTTCGTGAGACTTCCAGGTTAGGGTGCCCAAATTGTTATATTGATTTTGCGGCGATCTTAATCCCTTTATTGAGGCACATTCACGGCAGTATAGAACACATTGGTAAAAAGATGAAAACCTCAAAAACGTCTTTGCCTAAAAAATCGGATTCGGAAATTAAAATGTTACATACTATTTTCAAGGAACAACTTAAAGAATCCATAGCAAAAGAGAACTACGAAAAAGCGGCTCTCATAAGAGACGAAATTAAAAAATTGGATATAGAATGAAAAGGGATAACGAGTTGATGTTTGTGCCTCCCGTATGGACAAACGCGGCCGGTGATTATTCGGATTTTGTTCTTTCGTCAAAAATAAAATTAACAAGAAATTTGCAGCAATTCAAGTTCCCCGATAGAGCAACTCCATCAGAAAAGACAAAAATTTTCAACTTTATAGCCGACAGATTCCAGTATCCGACTTTTTTGCTGGCTAAATTATCCCCTCTGGATAGGGAGAGATTGATAGAACGGCATATTGCAGGTCCCGAATTTCTAAAAAATATGGAAGGTAAAGGTCTGGGATTATGGGACAAAGAGAGTTTTTCTGTAGTAATCAACGACGAAGACCATATTAAAATTCAGCACATAATATCGGGGTTAAATCTGGGACTTGCATACAAAGAAATAAATAAAGTAGACAACTTTATTGCGGATTTGCTCCCTTATTCTTTTTCCTCACAGTTTGGTTATCTTACTGCTTCTCCAACGAATATCGGGACGGCGCTCAGAGCATCCATATGTTTACATTTGCCGGGACTTGTGCACTCGGAGAAGCTTAGAAAAGTATTGGATAAGTTAAGCCAGCTTGGTTTTGCCGTGAAAACGGGTTGCGGTGGAGGATTAAAAACGGAAGGAAATTTCTTTGAAATTTCCAACCTTGCTACGCTTGGGAGAAAAGAAGAAGAAATAATAGAAAGTCTTGAAAAAACAGTTCTGGAAGTCATAGAGTACGAAAAAGAGGCAAGAGGCATATTGTTTAAGACGGCAAGATTACAGGTAGAAGATAAAATTTTGCGGGCGTATGGAATACTTAAAAATGCCAATCTCTTGTCGTTGGAAGAATTTATAAATCTTTCTTCTGCGGTAAGGCTTGGGATTAATATGAAAATTATTAAAGATGTGGATTTGAAAACAATAAATGAATTATTATTGTATGTGAAACCCGCCCATATTAAAACGATTTCAGGGGATACGAATAGTTCCACGGAATTAGATAACCGCAGAGCAATGTATGTAAAGAAAGTTCTTAACAAGTGATGTTAAAACTAGTTAGCTTCGATTGCTGGTCCACACTTATATGTTTTGACAAGGAAAGTCTTGTTAAAATGAGACATATAAGAGCAAAGGATTTTCAAGCTATTCTATCCGGGTATGGTTATGAATTAGAGGAAAAAAATATACAATCCGTTATAAAAGATTCGAGGAAAGAACTGGACGATATCCGTTCCAAAACAAACAAAGAGTTTAACACAGAAGAGACGGTAGGATTAATTTTGAGTAAGCTTAAAATAGATAATAAAGAAACAATCTTTGGGGAATTAAAAAAGAAGCTTGTGGAAGTTTATTCGGGGTCGATAGAGTCAATGGATTTAAAGGTACAACCGGGAACCATAGAAATATTTGATAGTTTAAAAGCAAAGAAGATTAAAATCGGATTATTGTCAAATACCGAACATGGAGATACGGAGGAGAAGCTATTAGAGAAATTCGACATAGCTAAATATTTTGATTCAATAATATTTTCTTGTTATTTTGGATTAGGAAAACCGGCGCCGGAAATATTTAATAAGTTATTATCGGAATTAAAAGTAAGTCCTTCGGAAGCCGTTCATATAGGGGATAGGATGATAGATGATGTTTTCGGAGCCCAAAATGCCGGAATGAAAGCGATTTATTTAAAACCGCCCATTGATTATAAAGGGGAAAAATTTGTTGAACCGGATGCAACGATAGAGAATTTTTTTCAGTTGCCTTCAGCGTTGGATAAGTTATTTGGAAATTAAAAATATGCGCCTGTAGCTCAATTGGATAGAGTAACGGCCTCCGAAGCCGTGTGTGGAGGTTCAAGTCCTCTCAGGCGCATTTTGATGAATAAAAACAAACCACTAATTTTTTCAAATAGCCTACCTACATAAAAAAAGGGCTTGATTTATCAAGCCCCTACAAAAATGTTTTAAGCGTTTAAGTATTAGCCCATGGCCGGACTCGGACCGGCGACCTCGTCCTTACCAAGGAAGTGCTCTGCCACCTGAGCTACATGGGCGTTATTTATCAACTTTTTAAATGCATTAACACCTTTATACTTTTTGACAAGAATTTCTCTTCTGCATGCTTCACTGCGTGTATTAAAAGTTTCATAATATACTAAGTCTACAGGTGTTTTATATTTCAATAATTTTGTTTTTCCACTGTTGTGTTCATATAATCGTCTCTGCAAGTTATCTGTAGAACCAATATAATAACGTTCTTTTGTGTCTTTTAATATATACATATAATACATTCCGGCGACCTTCCCGCCAAGGCGGTCCCGCCTCATCGGGATGTCGCTTTGCGCCAGATGCTTATCTACATGGGCGTTAAAGAACATAATTTTAATATATAGGCTAAATAAATCTTTTGTCAATTTTCAAATTACACAGATAAAGTTTTTAATGCTTTTTCAATGGAAGTTATTTCTTTTTCCGTTATGGGGAACAATTGTTTTTCTACTTTAAGCAATAAGATTTCAAATTCTTCTATCTGCACTTTACTGGCTACAACTTTATAATCTTTTAATATTTCCAGCGCTTGCGCAAGTATTTTTGTTTTAGAGGCTATGCCAACAAGAAGACAATTTTCATTTATTTTAACTATTTCTATGCCCGGTGTCTTTGCTAATCTTGTTCCTATTTCTATAAGTTTAGTAATTTCAGCCACAGGAGCGCTTACTCTATAAAAATCTTCTATTGCATAATAAAATTCTCTTAAATATCCCCTTTGGGTTCCTCTTAATTTTTGTTTAATAGCTTCTAGCTTTTGCGTGTCTACTTTTCTTAATCCTTCATCAAAATCCCTGAATTTAGGAAGTATGGCGGAAAGACTTTCTTTAATCATGGCATAAGTATTTTCCGTCCCTTTTACAACCCTAAGGTCAAAAACGTTTATTTCAAGATTGCGGTAAATACCGGGAGTGCCGTGAGCTACAATTGTAATTGTTTTGTGTTGTTCCAGCGTTGCGATATATTTATTTATTGCCTCTTTTGAAGAAGGGTCTTTTACGATTATAAGTTTAAATTGAACAAATTCCGGCGACACAAAAACCGGTGAGAGATAGATTTGAGGTATTTTTGTAGCAGTATATTCTTTTATTAATTGAGGGATAATTGCTTTAGCGTAATGCTCAAATCCGCCATAAGATTCTATTGTTTTCAGGGCAGTAAATTTTTTGCTGATTATCCTGTTTGATATGATATTCTCAAGAGATTTTATCGGTTGATGCCCCATTACTTCTATTCTATAAACCACTATCCCATCGGAAGTAACATATTCTTTGTTATATTTTATGCTGTAGTTAATCACTACGCTTTTTATTGCTTCAAGTGCCAAAGCCAGAGAAAAATCCCTGTCAAAAGTCACGATAGTTATTCCGGTAATTTTTTCTTTGCCGACAAGATAATGAGTTACTTCTATTTGTGGTTTTCCCCCGGATTTTTTGACTTCCTGGACAAATTCATGATCCGTCAAGATAACGGATGCAAGATGTTCGGAGCTCCGTTCGGATAAGTATTGTTCTTCTCTTGAATTAAAAAATTTGGTTACTGCGCCTGCCAAATCAGTGGTAAGTTTATCCCACTCTTTAAGCAATTCCATTACTTCTTCAAATTTTTCTACTTTTTTGCTGCCTTGTGTAATTAATAAACGTTTACGCCAACCTCTATAACATAATTTATACAATTTGCTTCGTAGTTCTTCTTCCTGATTTAAATATATTTGAAGCTGGTTAAAATCTTTTACGCTAATTCCGTATATCATTATTGCGAGTTTTTCTTCTTTATATGTAAGTGCTGTCCCCCAGGAAATTTCTATATTCCAGTCCATATCCGTAATAGCTCCTGCGGTGGCTTCGCCTAAACCTGCCCAATCCAGGGCTAAAACGCCAAAAAAGAAAGCAGTCGGGTATTTCTCGAGTTGTTGTTCGGGAAACAATAAAGTTATTCGTTTTTCCTCTTCCCATTTTCTTAGTAATTGTTCGGAGATATTATTTAATATAGCTGTTGGTATTTCAGGCAATATATTTTTAAAATCTATCGCCGCTGCGGTAGGATGTTCCATTTTTTCTTTTTTCATATTTGTTAATTCATATAAAAATCATTGAGTCATTGCATAAACTAGTATATTTATTCCGAACTTGAAAGCCTCTTCTCTTTTTATCTCGGGGTCTTTATGAACGGATTCATCTGCCCAACCGTCCGAAATGTTTGTTTCATAAGTATATAATATAACAAGTTTCCCCTGGTAAAACATCCCGTAACATTTAGGTGTTTTTCCATTATGTTTATGAATTTTGGGTAAATAAGTAAAATCATAAAAAGAATGATAAACCGGGTGCGAATAAGCCAATTCTTCAAATTCAAGAGATGGGAATGCTTTTTCGATTTCCTGCCTGAAACTTGAGTCTATCCCGTAATCATCGTCTACATAAAGAAATCCACCATTGATAAGGTATGTCTTTAAGTTTTCTATTTCTAAATTTGATAATTTTATATTTCCGTGTCCCGTAAGGAACAAAAACGGATAATCAAATATTGTCTTATCCATTAAAGATACGACCGTTTCTTCGGGATTTGTGTTAATGGTAGTTCGGGCGTTCAGTCCCGCAGCCAGATTCTTCAATGATGACGGGTCATTATACCAGTCGCCGCCTTCGTATTTAACCCGTGCAAGATTTAAGTTATAAGCGACAAGAAATCCAATAATAATAAACATTTAGTGTTACTTAATAAACTACCTATTTTTAAAGTCAACAAGTTTTTGTTAAAAGAGGAAAAGTTGGGGGGCAAGAGCAGACAATTTAACCACAGAGAACACAGAGGGAAAAATAACACAGGGAACAAAACGAAGATTAAAAAACATAGAGTTCACAGAGAAAATAACTGAGTTCGCAGAGAATAAACAGAAAGATTACCACCCTTCGATCCTCCTGCCCCGCCTCAGCGGGGTAAACTCTGGACAGGCAGCTCAGGGTAAACTCCATACAAGAAAGACGAAAGAAAAATAGAAAGTTTAGAATTAAAAAATAAAGGAGAGGCTCTCAAACAGGTAGGGAACGCATATCCTACAAAAGAATTCGGGCAGACACATCGGTCTGCCCCTACAAAAAGAGGGAATATTTTGATTATTATGAAAGATGGAATATTACTTAGCGGTTATGGATGTTTGAAGTATTTTCTTAAAAAATCCACGTGAAGAATAAGTAGGTTCAAGTATCATTTCAATTTTATATTCGCCGGGTTTTACCGGGTTGCCTGAATTATCTTTACCATCCCATACTATATTGTTTTCAAAGGCTTCTTCCGTATAATCACTTATGAAGTCTCTTACAGGTTTATTATGCGAGTCGTATATTTTAGAAGTTACTATTGCCGGGTCTGTTATGTAGATTGATATAGTTACGCCTTTTTCCTTGCTGTCAAAGATTTTAGGATAGCACCCTTCTATGTATCCATCAACTCCAATCCAGTAGTAATCAATAGCTTCACGGCTTACTATAAAAACCTGTCCGTATCGTCTCCAGATTCCAATTCCTCTTGGGGCATCTTGCAGTTCAACTTTATCAAGGTATCTCAAAAATCTGTCAAATTTATGGACACAACGGTTTGTTTTATCGGTTACCCAGATATTTCCGATATAATCAATTGCTACGGACTTGAAATAAGCGCTGTCAAGCTTAAGAAGCTGGAATTCTGCTTTTGCCAATAGTTTTCCGTCAAGGTCAAATTTTTGTATTCTTCTTCCGTTACCATCAATAACTACAAAAAAATTATTTTTATGGCGCGCCCATGGTTCTTCTTCATCTACAACGGCAATGCCGGTAGGGAGAATCAATCCCGTTATTTCTTTTACGAATTGGCTGCTATCGTTGAATATTTGTATTCTGTTGTTACCTTTATCCGTGACCCATATTCTTTTATAAGAATCGATTGCCACATCGTAAGGGCGGTCAAATTCGCCTTTATTTGTGCCAAAGTGTCCTATTGTCGTTATCCATCGCAAAGAATCTATATCGTCTTTTAGTCTTACTATACGGTTATTGCCTAAATCCGCGACATAAAGGTCTCCCTGCGTATTTGCCGTTATTCCCATAGGATTCCAAAACTCACCAATTCCAAGACCGAGTTTGCCGTAAGTTTTCACTTTCTTCAGAGCGACATTATATACTATTTGATCAGCCCAAGAGTTTGTGCAATACACGGTAAGTTCGTCATCATCATCTTCGGTTTTAGGATTATCGGAAGCGTCTAATTTGCATGCGGCAATGCATTGAGGGTCATGGAAAGAAATAGATTTTCCCAACATCATTTTTAATTCAAAGGGAGTTGCTCTATTGTAACCCATATTATGTCCGAAGGGAGGTCTAGTGAGAGAAGTAGAAACCGTGTTAATAAATAAAAGCATTAATCCCATAATTTATGAAAAAATTAAGATTATTAAGGGGGTTTGTCAAGAAATTCGATTTTATTTGGAGGAATCCCTTCAGTAAAAGATTCCGGACAATCCAGCCGAGGCGGGATGTCGCTACGCTCCACAATCTTTTTCCTAATTAACATAAGGGCTTGTAAGTAATTGTTAAAGCTTCAAGGGGTTCCTATAATGCTCTTTGCGGGGATAATTTCTATTGTCTGCGATAATCTAAATCTTTTTTATATCTGTATT
>JBAZNK010000021.1 GCA_041649255.1 bacterium | reverse complement strand
TCTTATTTCCGTTAAATTCCATTCAGTACTCTCCAACCGCTATGGAGTACATCGAAAAATTTGGAATTGAACCTGAAAATTTAAGCCTGATGCTGACATTTGTAAACGATTAAATTCCACTGATTATCTAATTCCAATTCCATAGCTCATATATCTCTCTCCTCCCCTTCTGGAATTAATTCAATCCCTTGTCTATATTCACTTTACGCCCTTCTATTCTACTCCTCTATCACGTTCCACGAACACACCCTTCGGCGGTCATCAGACCGCCGCCGTTCTCTTTTCTTCTTTTTTCTCTTTTCTCTTTTCTCTTTTCCCCCTCTTTTCCTCTTCTTTTTTTCTATTTTTTCTACCTTTTTATTCTATTTTTTTTCTGCCGCCGGCTCTATTTCCCCTACTTATTTTCTTCCCCCTTTTTTACCCTATTCGTTTACCTCTATTATTAGCCATTGCTATTTTATCCTATTCTACCCTGTCCTATTTTTACTCTTATTTGTTCTATCAATATCAATCTGCGAGCCTCAGCGAGCACTAACAGCTGAGCGAAGCGAATGCTGTCGGGCGATAGCCCAAACGCACAAAGTGCAAAAAGCTTAAATGGGTAGCTGAACAAATCGTGAAGCGCCTTTTATGCTTTTTTTATAGCATAATCCATCTCTACGCCTTCTCAATCAACTCTTTCAACAGTCTTCTATGGCAATATTCATCGGACTCTTCCCAACAAAGCAAGGTTACTGTCTTTTTCTCTGACAATTCGGCTATCTTTTTTATTGCCTGCTGCCTTTCAGGATCTTCCATTTCCCGCCTGTATCTCTTTTCGTATTCTATCCAGTCAACCCTGTGTTCATTCCAATCATTTAATAGCTCTGTGCTTGGCCCCAGTTCTTTTATCCATCTGTCTATATTAGCTTTCGGTACACCTCTTGGCCATTTTCTCATAACTAATATTCTTATACCATCTTCCGGGACTTTATCTGCATAAACTGATTTCGTTTTCAGCATCAATTTTTTTTAGAATAAAATGCCTATGTTAAGACCGTATTATTGTAGTAGTATTTTATATTTATATCAATGCCAATGCCGTAATTTTTCGCTCTAACACTTCTTCAGGTTCTTTGTTATTAATTGTATAATTTATCATTTCAATTATATCTGAAGTGTCAATATCAATAATTAATTGCTCATGATCAAAATACCTTATTTGTTGTTCTTTCTTACCCGGCGAGTCAAAACCAAACTTTGAAATAATAATTGCGAAGTTTCCTTTTTTATCATTTAGATATTTTGTCACATCATTTATTATAGAGGAAGATATTTCTTTAGAATAGTTTTTAAAATCAATAACTATTCTCTTCGCTTTTTGTTCGCTTTTTCTATATTTCCAAAATTCTGAAATAGGAGTTGCATTTGATACAACTAAATCTGGTTTTCTGTGTCCCTCATAATCAAGCAATTGAGGTTTGGCAAAATAATGTTTAAATGAATCTTTAAATAAATATTCAAAAACCTTTTCCATTAACTCCTCAAATTGCTTCCATGTTTTTTTTGATTCATCAAAATCTGCAACACTATCAATTAATTGCTTCCCTTTTATTTGTTTTTTTAGATTTATATCATCTTTTTTTAAAATTGATTCAATTAAAAAAGGTTTTATGAAATCAAACAAATCTAAGGTAACTAAATCGGAAGCAATCTTTTTTAAATCAAATTTATTTATGTTATTTTCCTCCAAAACTTTAATATCGTCAGTATAACCTTTTGCAATAGTATAGATGTTATCTTTAGATTCTTCAAAAAGGTTAGATTTAGCATCTTGAACTATCTTTTTACTATCTGATTTGTTTAAAAATGCTTTTTGAGGTAAAATAAAATATTTCTTATTATTCTCCTTATATTCAGTTTTACGATTAAAAATGTTATAATTATAATCTTTGATAGAAAAAATATGTTTTAAATTATTAATCTCTTCAAGCTTATAACCTAAAATTCTAAATAATTTTTTAATAAAAAACAGTTTATCTTCAAAAGTAGAAGTTGACCAAAAGATTTCTAACGATTCTTTGAAGGGCAGTATATTATCGAGTTCAGATAGAATATGTAATTCCTCCATTTTTTCAGTAAATTGTTCGGGTACAAAAGTAAAAAATGCAAATAACGGTTCACTACTAATTTCTTCCATATTAAAGTTCATCGTGTTATGAATAGTTAATCTTTTAGGATATATTGTTAGATTAAAATCCTGTGAAGGATAAAGTTGAACTAAAAATCCGTTGGATTTGAAAGTATCAGTAATATAAATTCTGATGTCTTTGTTATACCATCGAAATAAATTCCGGATTTCAAAAAAATTCTCTTCAACAGTTTTTTTATAAAGATTTAAGCGAGATGTGATATATTTTTCAATGTTTTTTATTTCTTGTGCTAATAATTTTTTATCTTTAGGTAATTTTTGTTTTAAGTTATTATTTATTCTTACCTTCTCTGTGATAATTTTTTCTATACTATTTTTATCTGTTTCTTCTTCTCGGGATAAAATTTTAGATTTTTCATTCAAACTATAAGAATAGTAAAATAGTTTTCCATAAGTTCTAGCAAATTTATATTTTGATAATTCTACACTACTTTTAATATACTCTTCATATTCTTTCTTGCTCCATATCGTAGATAGCACTCCGTACATTATGTGGAACCAAATTAGTCCCTCAAGTTCAATATGTTCCTTATTAAAATCTGTAATGTTTTGATTTTTTAGAAAAGCAATCTCTTCATTACTTAATCCAGTATAAAGAACCTTATAAATTTCAAGACGTTCATTAAAATCCAAGTACTGTTTTTTAATATTAACTAATTTTATATAATTATTCGGTTCAATGGAACATACTTTATCATAGATATCTAATATTTCAAATAGATACTCCCTTGCTATAGTTTTTAATAATTTCTTATCTTTCATTGTTTTTTAAACCTTTGAATTACGAATTAGATATTTCAATAGAATTTGAATTCATCTTACTTTTCATCTCATTGACCTTAGAGATGCTTTCTTGGGGAGGAGGTTTAAGAAAATTAGGAATTGTAATACCAGATATTTCTTTAGATAAGGTAACTAACGTATTATAAATCTGACAATATTCCTTATACATACCTTCATAATAAGTTAAACATAATTTTTGTGCGATTTTGAAACTGTTTTGAACTTTATCCTGTTTAGCCTTAAGAAGTGCGGGAGTTTTTGTGTCTGACAAACTAATATCTTGTTCAATGGATTCACATAATTTTATAACTATATACTGGCAAGTGAGTATAAGGTTACAATTGTTATAAAACTTTGAAATGTAGGGTAGAATAGAGCTTTTACTTGTTAATTTAACAAATTCTGGCAGTAAGTTGTTCTTGGCATCTTCAACCAAAACAATTTGTCGTAAATTTATTGTATGAATTCCTTGTTTTTTTCTAATAAAAATAAAAATTCGATTTATATTTCTCCTCATTTCAGTACAAATAACGAACAACAAATTAAACTCTTTTGCTTTTTTATCTTTATGTTCCTTAGATTGAGTTATTCTAAAAATAATATACGCACCTAAAAAACCAACTACTCCGGAAATAAGTACTGGAATCCACGTAAGTTTTGGCCAATTTAAAATATTTACAAATATAGAATAATCCATCTTTTATAATGAATATAATTGTTATCTTAAAAAGCAAGTAAAAAATAAAAAAAATCATCGTTTAAAAGCAGTAGTGGGCTATCTGCCCGCCACTGCCTCGTCAATCAGCTTGGAAGCTTCCTGCTTCGTCATCCCTTCGTCCGGCGTTATGCCTAATTTTTTCATATAGGCAATCTGTTTGGGCGTTGCCGGCTTATCGCCGTTTCCGCCGTTGGCTTTTATCTCTTCCATCCTTCTGTCTTTGGCAAGTTCCTGCATTATCGCTAATGCTATCGTTTCCTTGTCCTTAGCTTCCGGAAGCTTCTGCTGAATGCTTTCAAACAGCTCTATGTATTCTTCTGCTTTCATTTTAATCACCTCCTGCCAATTTTATTTGAAATTACCTCGCAATTCGAGGCGTAATAAAAAAACAAAAAAATAAACAAGTTTGCCGGATTTGCTATTGTCATCTTAATGACATATCAGCAAACTCGGAGTTCCATAGTTCCCGATGCAAATCTTCAAGGCATTTATGGACAGCGTCAAAAGCCTCGTTATCCAAAGCTCTTACTGCGTATCCGACTTCGCTTCTCACGTTTTCCATGTAGCTTTTCACCTTGTCCAGAGAAACTCTCTTGCTGATTTTTCTGCAACTGCTGTTGCCGTTGCTCTTGCGTTGCTTGACGAAGTTTTTCTTCAAGCCAATCAGCGATGTCAAAAAGCTTATAAGTTTGCTCGCCGAATAGCTTGTAACTTCATTTTGCAATGTTTTTTCTACAAACTGCTTATACCTTTTTTCAATTCTCTCTGACTTCAGCAACTGCTCAATCAACAGTTTTTGTTTCTCTGTCATCAGCTTCATACCGTTTTGTTCTATGATTTCAGTTTCCATTTTTTGTTTGAATTTACCCTCCACTTCGATTTAGTTCCAGACCTGACTGGTCTGATTCACCCTTGAATTCGGGCTTAACATTATATCAAAGGGGGAGAAAAAGAGGTTGTAAGCCCTTGTAAGTCTGAAAGACCAAAAGAATTAAAAGGCAAGCTGAGCGATAAGGGAAGCGACTTTTATTGCTTTTGCTTTGGTATCAGAGCGGAACCTCGATGCCAAAGTGCATAAGCCCTCAAGCTCTTTTGCGGGTTCTTGCGAGATTGGGTTGCCTGCTCCCAATCGTGCTTCTTACAGAAGAAGCAAAACCGAACTCGTGGTTGATGGGGACTTGGACACATCAAAAATTATTATATGTTCAGGGCTGGAGTGGCTGGCTGAACTTGTAATAGTTTAACGAGTTCGGAGAAATAGAAAGAGTAGAAAAAGTTCAAAAGAAAAACCATAGAGAAAACATCGGTTGTCTTTGCGGTTTGTCTTTTTTAAGAAAGATGCGAAATCAGAAAAATTTGATTAAACGAAAGTAACATACTTACTTGTATAAGTAAAGTTGTATTTAGCAAAATCAATATTAAGTGCGGTATTATTTACTAAATGATTTATAAAAAATACTTTAAAACTTGCCTTTTAATAATGTTAAATTATATTTATTAAAATGAAAAATTACATAGAAGACGAAAAGAAAAGGCGGTGGAGAGAAAAAGATAAAAAATATATAGAGAGAAATATTGACCCTCCTATCAGAACTTCTGGTGACGAAGAATTAGAAAAGGATATAGAAAAGGTATATGATTTTTTCTTTTTGGACTATAAATTACCATTAGGAGAATTAATTCGTACTATGAGCAAATCTATAAGAAAAAATCATTTGTTGTTTGACTATTATGCACATTTTTACATAACTCTTTTAACGTGTGGAGAATATGAAAAACTTTTTTATTTGATGGTCGGGATGATGTTTGCACTAAAGAGAGATTATGAGCAAATAGTGCAACGCTACGGTGGTAGTAAAGAATTCGTCGATTCTCTAAAAACAACGTCCGAAATAGAGTTTTATATTTCGCTAAGTCTATATAAATGGAGTATAAGTGAATTCAGAAATGCAAAAAAATATATGCTTATTGCCATACAAAAAGAAGATGAAGATTCTGAAAAAACATGGGGGTACAAGGCATCCACTACAAAACATGGAGACAGTTTTAAAGACATTGCACGAGCATGGCCTCATCCAGCTATTCCACAAATCATAGAAATAGATGAAAAACTATACAACCTTTCTGCCGACTCACTATTTTCCTTATATTCACAAATTGAAAAATTAAATGAAATGATAGATGAGATTCCTGAAAAGTCATGGAATGCAATAGCGCTTGGACCTGCTGTGCGCTTTGACGGTGAACCTGTTCTTTTAGAAGCTTTTGAATTTATCCCGCTGAAAAAAAATATTGTAAAAGTAATGCTTAAATTATTAAACCTTGATTTCGCTGAGGTTCAAAAAATAATGAAAGTAATAAAATATACAATAAATAGACGTAAGTTTCCCAGCAAAACTAAGGTTGATATTAGTATACGAATAAATAAGATAGATAATTTTCAGATAAAACTAAAAATGCTTGTTGAAATGAAGGGGTACAAAGATATAAATAAAATATCAGGAATAGAAGAAAGAGATTTACTAAATGAGTTAGACATATATCCTCTTCGTGATTTCGATGGCAAACTTTCTATGATAGTGTCGGAGTTAAAGAAAATATCCACTAGGAATGAAAATATATCGCAAAGAACAACAACAATAAAAGTAAGGCAAGACCAAATATTAAAGACAGTCGAAGAACTAAAATCAAGAATATCAACCACTGAAGAATCAAAACTCGGAGCACAACCTTCAAAAACAAAGGAGACAAAAGTTGAAACTAAATCTTATGAAGTTTTTATCGGGCACGGAACGATACCTCGGGAACCAAAATTTTGCACTGAGCAAGAAATACAAGATTTTAAAAAAGACTCTCAGTATCTTGTATGTGTAGATGAAGTTCATACAGAACTTTATATTAATGGAAAACCTGTCAAAACCAGAAAAAATGTAATAGAAACGCTTTCCCTCCTTTTATCTTATTTCAACATTCCGACCAGCACTAATGACTTTCCTGTAGGAAAAGGAAAAAGCAAAAGCCTCGCTCGAGGTATAATTAAAGAACTTCGTAACTTGTTGGGATATGATTCAACAAACAATATTAAAGAAAGGAATAAATATATAGAAAGAATTGGGAACTCTGAATATAAGATTAACGGAGATTTTTTATATTGTATAATTAAGTAACCGAGTTATGATATGGTATTTAATCAAAATAGTGCCTTTTTGTCAGATGTTAAAAAACCATCAGAATAGCCTTGTTTCATAAATTTAACTAAAATATTTTTCCAACATTCTTTAAATCTTTGTAAATTTTTATATTCATATTTTTCTCGAAAATTCACTATCCTTAACGAATCGAAGAAATATTTTTCTAATTCCTTCATGTATTTCCTATGATCCCATAAATGACTGTTGGGAAAATATACCACTACATTTTGAATATACCCTTTTTTCCCTTTATTTTCGTCAATCCTATACTCTTGAGTAAGCAAAGAAAGATGTTTTTTGTATTTTCGGTTGTTCTCATAATTTTCAATACTTCCTGTTTTTTCCCCCGTTGTAAATCCGTAATAACATGGCTTGTATATGACATGTCTATGTCCTTCTACAGAAGAGCGAAAATTATCTATAAGATGAAACATTGACCGCGTAAAGATTCCTAATCGGCGTTGCTCTGGCAATTTAGACAAATGCAAATATCCTTGTGTAGTATAAAAATCGTAATCTGGTAGTTTGCCTGATTTATTTAAATTTTCCCAATCAACTTTCCTTAGTTCCGAATGTTCAGGGATATATCCATCTATCATAATTGCTTCCAACGGTCCCCAATTCGTTTTTATTCTTACCATGTTTTAAGTAGCTTTTAAGAGTTTTTAAGTTTTGTGCTTCTGAAGTTAAAATTTGTTAAAATTTTAACAAAACATAACCCCTAAAATCTTTATTAATAAGTAATTAAGTATTAGAATGTCACAGTTAAACTAAAAGGGGGAAATATGAACAGAAGGAATTTTTCAGTTAGAATAATATACTTTGGCTTCATCATCTACCTGTTTTGTCTAAATGCCGTTGTGCCGAGATCTATCGACTGGCATGAGCCGGTGGTAGCAAAAGTATGGGAAACTACAAATCGAAGAAAAATTCACACAAAGCACGTAATAACATCATCAGTATTTGTTCAGCAGATAATAAAAAAACAAAAAAATAGGGGGATAATATGCCAGAACAAAATATAGAGCAACTTTTGCAAATCCTGTCCGGAATTGAACGGAAAAATACAGTTGAGAAAATCGACGGGACTACTGTCAGGGAAAGCGGTAAGATAATCGAAATTCAACAAAACTCAATACTGGGACAGGACGGAGCAATCGAAGATACGACCACATACAGCCTGCATACCCTTGACTGTGGTTGTATTGCCCAGAGCCGCCAAGATATCGGGGGAAAAGATTGGAAAGGAAATATAGTTTGCCGGCGGCATTTCTACCGTTGTGCCCACTGCTTTTTGCCGCTTTCAAGCCTGACAGTTCGAGTCATAAACGGGAAGTGCTACTGCGGCCCGTGCTGGTGGAAGAAAAAATTCTTCCCGGCATTTATAAAATAGAAGGAGGAAAACATGATTATAGATAACGGTATAGGAAATTTTATAAATTTCATTTTACCTTTTGTTTCCCTTGTCTCTACACAACTACCCACTGTTATGGAACTTATAAAAGTAATCCACGATAATAGGCTTGATGCAGACCCTATCAATCTTGGCCTGATTCGAGCAATCGCACTTGGAGACACCTCAAAAATAGCGATACTTCTACGCCGCATACAGCCTAAAATACTTTGGAAACAGCTATGTTGCAGTCCTTTTCAGGAACCGGATGATAGTGTAGACGGTCCAATAAGAATTGCTTCAAATGAACAAAATAAGCCGGTAGGCATTTATCCCTATGAGCCTCATGTACTGCTTGCCGGGCAGACAGGAAGCGGAAAAACAACTGTAATGCTCTTGTCATTTGTGCAGGCAATAATTAAAGGGATTAATACTTGGCTTTTTACAAAATCAACAGAGATAAGGAATTTATTGCATGCTACAGAAAGAATTTTCTTTGTTCGTTTTCAGGGACTTGAGAAAATCGGTTCTCTGCTTACACATCCTTTTTTACCCAGAAGCGCATGGGCTAACATTTGGGCAGATATTTTTTGTCAGGCTTTTGCGATATATGACGGAACGAAAAATTTCTTGATTGAGCATCTCAATAAACTCTATGCCCTGAATCCGAATCCTACTCTTTTGGATTTGTATAATCAGATTAAGAACAGCAAGTATCCTTTGATGAGCAGGGAAGCGCGCTATCGTGAATCGGCACTGAACAGGTTGGGGGGAATTTTAAGCAGCGGATTGGGTAAAACCTTAGAACCAAGCGATGTAGAGCTTGTAAATTTAGTGGAAAGTTCCATCAATATTGTCTGGGAGATTCAGTATTTAACGATTGAACAGCAAGTGTTTATCGTGAATCTGCTAACAGCATGGCTCTTTCACTACAAACTCCATCTTGAAACGGAAAAAATACATTTTATAGGTTTGGATGATGGCAATGCCCTTTTTGATGCAAGTTTCGAACACAGACCAGACAGAGGATTGCCGGAAATATCCCATTTGGTTTCAATGGCAAGACATGCAAAAATCTACCTATGGGCATGTACACAAATCCCTCATCAGATGGGAGCTTCAATCCATTCAAATGCTTTCACTAAAATAATGTTCAGCCTGACAAATGGCAAGGATATTGACTGCATGATAAATAGTATGGGCATAACTGACAAGGCTCAGCGGGAATACTGTCATCGGCTGAAAGAGCGGGAAATAGTTGTAAAGTTTTCTGGCCGCTATACAGCGCCATTCCTAGCAAGAGTTCCGGATTTAAAAAATTATGGGGGACAATAATGATAAAAGATGAAGAAATCAGCAGGCATAATATGAAGATTGTTGAGCGGTTACAGCCTGCAAAACCGCAACAAGAGGCACATCCACAACAGGAGTCAATAATAGCATTGCCTTATGTCCCTATCTCTGAGCCTAAAGCAACACTAAAACCAAATCCGAAACCCAATCTCAACTCTGAAAAAACCAGAATAGAAATAAGCCAGCAGGAAAAAGAAGTATTAATGAACATTTATTCTAATCTATGGATTGGCATCGTTGAAAGATGCAAGGAACTGAATTTGAGCATAGGAGCTGGTTCTCGTACAATTGACAGCTTAATCAAAAAAGGATTCGTAACCCCGTGGGATATCAGGACGACCATAAAGGGGCGAGCTACGAGATTCTTGGAAATCAGTGCAAAAGGATATATTGTCTTGAATGCTTCGCCCCATATTTATACGCGTGGAGCAAACTATCCCCATACCTGTTTCCAGAACTTAATCGCAAGGCATTTCAAAAAACTGCCGAATGTAATCAAAGTTGAAATTGAAGGCTCTCTCGGCAACAATAGTAAATGCGTAGATGTTTTAATAAGAATGCAGGATGGCAAATATATTGCAATAGAAGTCGCAATGAGTAGCGTTAATGAGCATAGCAATACGATTAAAGATTTAGAAGCGGGTTGCATGGCAGTTATTATTGTTTGTGAAAACGCCAAGGTTTTAGCAAGTGTTGAACAAATCCTGGCGAAAATCGACCCTGAAGGCAAGCAAACATCGGCAGTTTTACTGCCTCAGGTGCTAAAATGCAAGAGTGTGGAAGAATTAATAGGAGGTGCGCTATGAGCGAAGATAGTGAATTTGGCACTGTTATGGTCGGAGGCTTAGTTGGAGGATTATTGGCAGGAGGTCCCATAGGCTTTTTGGCTGCTTTAGGCGGTTATTTTTGTGGTAAGGCAATAAAATCAGCCTATAACAATTCTCATTCAGAAGCAGAGAATGATTCCGAAAGGGAAACTTTCAACTATTCATCAGAAGACACAGATTATCCTGTTGTCTTGCCTAAAATTAACATTCCACGAATTACTCCCCCGAGACAAACGCATCTTACTAACCATCCGATTATCTCTGAGCAATATCTCCAGCATTTCAATAGAGATGAGGAAGAGCCTCTTCCAATGCCAACACCAAGGGTAACTCCAAGAACAAACTATACATGGTATAATGTCCAGCCTACAGAGGCACATCCCAGAGAAAACAGGCAAACTAATAATGATGATAGGCAGAATCATAAAAGGTATATGATTAACGAGTGTGGTGAAATTTTTGAACAATAAAAGCTAAAAAGGAGGTGCCAAATGGCACAAATTAGTATCATGGGTAAAACATACGAGGTCTCAGACGAAAAATTAATACAACTTCTGGGGGCTCGTAGTCAGAGCGGCTCTACCCAAGCCGGGAATTATCCAGTGTCTTCTCATGACGAATACAGCATTCGAACTTGTGATGGAGAAATTGCTCCTACGGAAATTCAAAAAGATTTAGGAAATGGTATTGAAGCGTTGGATTTTAACGATGGCAGGAATGTAATAAAAGAGAATACATGGCATAGCTATAGGTAGCCTTACAAAAGGGGTTGCCCTGGGATAATACTCTCGGGGCAACCCCAGTGATAAGGAGGAACAGATGGAATGGTATGAAAGAGACAAGGAAAGGTTTTTGCTTGAAGTAAAATTGATTAAAAGACATTATCCTAATGCAAAAACCGGCATAAGCAACAATACAGTTGTTGTTTATAAGAAATTTTTAGGGAAGTTTAACAACTACTTTGTGAAAATAGTCTATCCTCATAATTTTCCATATACGCCTCCAGATGTTAACATCCTCAGTCCACATATTGAAATCTCCCCACATCAATTTCCAAATAGGGAAAAAAATGAAAATGGTAAACCTTGTCTTTATGATTCAGCTGAAGTGGGGCATCAAACAACGGGTAAAGTAATTTGCGATTGGTCTGTACGGTGGCTAAAAGCTTATGAGGTCTGGCTTGCCTCAGGTAGAAGAAATTTTCCTGAAAAAAAAGTGGAGGAACAATGGATAAAATTAAGATAACAAATAAGGCTTATAAAACAATTGAGCAGGAAAGTCTCAATTGTAATACTGAAACAGGAGGACTTTTAATTGGTTGCCTGAATAGCTTGATTGTAGTTGAAGCAACCCCTCCCGGCAGAAATGCTGAGCTGGGAAACTGCCATTTTACTGCCGATGTAGAAGAAGATACGTTAACGCTGGATAATATCGTCAGAAAATATCACGGAAAAGTCTCTCTAATAGGATATTGGCATAAACATCCCGGAACTATGTTTCAGCCAAGCGGAGGTGACCTTATTCAAGCACAGGAAATAGTAAAACGCGTAGCTCAATCGGGTGATAAGAAACCTTTGTTTATTTTTATTTCCAATGTGATTGCAGGTAATGCAAGAATTTATGCTTATTGCATAAATTATGGAGCTAACGAATTTGAGCCGGTTAAACTGATTTTAATAGACGATAATTCTGAAGAAGTAAATTGTGCCCTTAAAAATGAGCCTGTAGCTATTCAGACAAAATCCAGCGATTACTGGACTGATTCTGGTTTCCAGTTTTATTTTACAACAAGGGGTAGGGAAAGGATAAAACAGGAATTAAAAGAGCTTGAGCTTGCAGGATATGAAGCAAAAACATTGAGAAGGCAGAGTGACAAGAGGTTGTTCTTGGAAATCCGGAAAGATAACTTATCTCTAATCGTTATTCCTCCTGTTGAATATCCTCTCGGAGCTCCGAGATTCATTGATAAACCCACAGGGAAGGAAATAATCAAATTAACAACTCTCTGCAACTGGAACTCAGATTTTACCATAAAACAAGTTTTAGATGAGATATTAAGGGAAAATAAAAAGTCTGATACAAAACCTGTAAAAAAAGGAGGGCAAAATGAAAACGATATTATTAAAACACTCCTACGAGGAACTTTTGACTACGCTAAATTTGTCAAAAACACGCTCAATGAATATATATGGCATGGTACGGATGGAAGAGGAAATAATAAACATTTTACATATTGGGCATGAACATCCATCTTTACCTAAGATTGGCATGATGGTAGAGAATATGCATTCTATAAAAAGTGAAGTGCAGGTCGTGGGGATATCGGGAAACAAGAATGTCTCTTTTTTCGTCAAGATATGCAATGAATGGACTTCTACTGAACTGCAACTTGTAGATTCAAAAGACACTTTCAAGAGAACGCCTTTTTCTCCTAAATTACTTTATACCTTAAAATCCTCATCGGTGCTGATATTTGGTTGTGGCTCAGGTGGTTCAAGGCTTGCAATTGGTCTGGCGAGAGCAGGCATAGGAGAGTTGAAACTTGCCGATATTGACAGGTTTTCCATTGAAAACTGTTCAAGACACGAGTGCGACCTACTTGATTTGCACAGATATAAATCCGATGCAGTCAAGGAGCGGGTTTTAAAAATAAACCCATTCATTAAGGTAATTTCTTATCATATTGATATATTCAAATCAGGCAATGAAGGAATATTAAATGAAGCATTTGAAAATGTCAGTTTGGTAATTGGCTCTACTGATAACACAAGCGTTCAGCTTGCAATAAATCATGAAGCATGGCAAAGAAAAATTCCGGCATTATTTGGCGGTTGCTATGAAGAAGCTAAAGGCGGAGAAGTATTTTATGTTTTGCAGGATAAGGAAACATCTTGCTTGGAATGTTTACGGGGCGGATTGAAGCAACCAAAACGGGGTAAGATAGATTATAGTCGGGCAAGAGACGAACAGGATTATAAAGGAGAACCGGGACTGCACGCCGCAATCAATTTTATAACAGACATAGAAGAACAGTTTGCAATAGCATTGCTTTTAAGGAATGAAGATTGCCAACTTGCAAAGCTTATAGAGCCTCAGCGGAATTATATCCTTATTGGAGGTGCATTAGCAGAAGGATTTTACATATTCCAGAAGCCGTTTCAGATAATAAGACCATTAATCAAAGGGCAGAGAAAAGACTGTAGATGCTGTCAAAACAAGCCGTTATCAAAGAGCAAAGAAACAAAAGCATTAGAGGAGATAGAGAAGATGAAAAAAATCAGGTTTTAGGGGAATTTTTTCATTCCTTTTTGCAATAAATTTGTAAAGGGGAGGGGACAAATGGAAAACTTAATAGATATCCGTAAATTATCGGAATTGCTCGGAGTCAAGCCGGCGACAATCTACGGCTGGGTTTATTATAGCGAGATCCCTTTTTATAAAGTCGGAAATTTAGTGCGGTTTAATCCCAAAGAAATTGCCGAATGGCTTGAAACAAGGCATTGTAAAAGTCGCAAGAAACAGGACTTTGATTATAAGGCATTATCGGACAAGTTATAATGAGCCTTTAAAGTAGCGCAATGCTTAAAACAGAATTTAGTAGATAACGATATGAGAATCTATAAAAGAGAAGAATCGTGGTATGTTGACTTCGTCTCAAAAGATGGGGCAAGGGTAAGGCAGAAAGTCGGCACATCCAAGAAAAAGGCAGAAGAAGTCCTGAGAGAAATAAAGCTTGAGCGGTTAAAAAAGGAGCTTGGAGTGACTCCTGAAATAAAAGAGCAGGAAGAAAAGGAAAGGGTGACTTTAGAAAAATTCTCTCAGGACTATATGAAATATTCGGAAACAAATAAAACGCCGATGTATTCCAAATTGGAGAAAAGCGTTCTTAGCAAGAAGATTATACCGTTTTTCAAAAACAAGTATCTTGATGACATCAATCCGAAAGAGATTGAAGATTACAAAGCATCAAGGGCAAAACAAGTAACCAATGCCAGCGTAAACAGGGAATTGGCCTGTTTCAAACACCTCTATACTATGGCGATAAAATGGGGCTATGCCAAAGACAATCCCGTAAAAAAAGTTGATATGATGAAAGAGCCTCCCGGGAGGTTAAGGTATCTTACAATTTCAGAAATAAACAAGCTGATAGATAATTGTGCAGAACACTTAAAACCCATAGTCATTATCGCCCTGAATACGGGAATGAGAAGGGGGGAAATACTGAAGCTAAAATGGGGTGATATTGATTTCAGCAACAATCGCATAATAGTCCAGAACAGCAAAAATAACGAGAAACGAGTAATCCCGATGAATAAAATCATCTATGAGACATTAAAAGACAACTACAAAGACTACTCCTTGAATAAAAGGCTTTTTGATATAAATGACTGCAAGAAATCTTTCAAGACCGCATTGAGAAAAACAGGCATTGATGATTTCAGGTTTCACGACTTGCGTCACACCTTCGCTTCGCACCTTGCCATGAAAGGGGCTAACATTAAAACTATCCAGACTCTTTTGGGTCATAAAGACATCAATATGACACTTCGCTATGCCCATTTGGGCGAATCCTATCTTGAAAAAGCAGTAGAAAGCCTATACAAAAACAACGCCTGATAACCCCTCCCTATAAAAAACTTGACATTTTCCTGAAATTTGAGATTATCTTCATAATATTTTGCTATTTTTATGAAAAAGAACATTATAAATTCGGGTTGCTTTTTATCACTCTTTGAAAACATTTATGTCAAAATTTGGCACTATTTGGCACAAGAGAAAAAACGGAAATCTGTAAACCCTTTAGGGGCCTGTAGCTCAGTTGGTTAGAGCAATTGACTCATAATCAATAGGTCGTAGGTTCAAATCCTACCGGGCCCAGTTAAAATAGTTACGCAATTCCAAAAAAGATAATATTCAACTATTCCCAAAAGGTAGTGAGAATTTCGTCTTACCTTAATATCAAATATTAAATATTAAAAATAAAAAATCAAATCCTTCTGAAAAAAATAAAAATGAAAAATCAATTATCTGGACTCTTAAACATAACAAAACCCGCGGGAATTAGTTCTTATAAAGCAGTAGAGACAATTAAGCAAGTAACCGGCATACAAAAAGTAGGACATACCGGAACTTTGGACCCTTTTGCTTCCGGAGTTTTAGTTTTGTGTCTCGACAAAGCTTGTCGGTTGGCAGAATACATAAAAAATGAAAAGAAAACTTATATTGCCGATATAATATTAGGAACAGTTACCGATACTTACGACAAAACCGGAATTAAGGAAAACGTTTCCCAAAAGGAACCCGACTTAAAAGAAATAGAAAATGTGATAGAAAGTTTTTCAGGCGAACAATTTCAATTACCGCCTATGTATTCCGCCAAAAAAATAAAAGGCAAAAGACTTTATCACTATGCAAGGGATGGAGAAACAATAGAGCGGGCTCCCCAGAAAATCAATATTTATGACATTGAATTGCAGGAATATAAATACCCTCTCGTTAAAATAAAAGTATCCTGTTCTGCCGGAACGTATATTCGCGTTATCGGAAACGATATCGGAAGTAAATTAGAAACGGGAGCTTATGTAGATGATTTAACACGAACCGGTGTAGGAAATTTTAATATAGAAGAGTCTACACCTTTAAACTATATAAACAAAGAAAACTGGCAAAAATTTTTATTACCCTTTTCTCTGGCAGTGAATTCTTTACCAAAAGTTATTTTAGATATTCAACAGATAGCGTTGATAAAAAGGGGATTGTCCGTATATTATGATAAAGGCGGGGAAAAAGATATAGCAATTGCCTGCATCTCAGAAAACGAAGAAGTTATAGCTATCGCAAAGTATTCTTCCAGAACCAGCGAATTGTTGCCCGAAAAGGTTTTTGTTTGAGCAGACATATTCAGAATACTATTAAATTCTTGACTTTATTTTATCGGATAATAAAATAATTATTATGCGTAATTCAAGTTATGAAGCGCGGTATTACAAAAAATTAAACAACAATTCGACTCAGTGTATTTTATGCCCACATTTTTGCATAATTGCTGAGGGAGATTCAGGTTTTTGTAGAAGCCGACAAAATACAAAAGGCGTATTATACGCAATAAACTATGGGGAATGTGTATCGCTTGCTGTGGATCCCATAGAGAAAAAACCCCTCTACCATTTTTACCCGGGAAGTTATGTTTTATCAACAGCGTCCAATTCTTGCAACCTTGCTTGCCCGTTTTGTCAAAATTCGGAGATTTCTCAATATAAAACTCCAACTAAATTTGTTTCCCCGGAGCAAATGGTAGAAACAGCATTATCGGAAAAGTCAATAGGGATTGCCTATACTTATACCGAACCGTTAACATGGTTTGAATACATAATGGACACGGCAAAACTTGCTTACAATAAAGGGCTGAAAAACATTCTCGTTACAAACGGGATGATAAACCCCGAACCTTTACAAGAATTAATGCCTTATATTGATGCGGCAAACATAGATTTGAAATCAATGGACGAATCTTTTTATAAAACATTGTTGAAAGGAAATCTAAAAACGGTTTTAGAAACTATAAAATCCTGCAAAAAGTTATTCCATATAGAAATAACGAATCTTTTAATTCCCGGACATAATGATTCCCCGGAATTAATCTCAAAGCTAATAGACTTTGTTGCTGAGGTTGGGGTAGATACTCCTTTACATTTTTCAAGATATTTTCCTCATTATAACTTTGATGTCCCTCCCACGCCGGCAACTACTCTTGAATTTGCATATAAATTAGCAAAAGAGAAACTATATTATGTATATGCGGGCAACATTGAACTTCCCGACGCTTCCAATACTTATTGCCCGCAATGTAACAATTTGCTTATAAGAAGACATAATTTTAACGCCGAAGTACTAGGAATTACCGAGAATAAACAGAAAGGGAAAGCGAAAACTTCAACTTACCCGACCGGGAACAAGTGTTCAAAGTGTGGGAGACAAACAGACATAATTAGTTGTTAGACGATTTATTTTGTTTACTCTATACTTTTTTTACAATAGTTTTTTATTGACATTCACAAACAATCAACTTAAAGTTCCTATAATTGAAATTAAAAATAAAAAAAACACTTGACATATTTTCGTAATAAATATATTTAGTTATTATTATGAAAAAACATTCCTTTTTAATATTCACATGTTTATTTGTCGTTTTATTACCTGTGTACAGTTCCGCATTCATTATAACCGCAGTTAAAGCAGGGTCCGGCGACCCACCGCTATGCATTCCTATTGATACAATACGCCCAGGAGTGGATTTCGGGATTAGAATAGTGGATGAGACCGGGGGTATGGCAACTATGACTTACGCGTTAACTACTGTTAAATTGGATGAGTCCGTAACATCCCCAACTTTTGGTATGTGGGTAAACGATAGCACAAACCGTATTCAACCAAGAATAGACACTATAACTGCAGGCTACTCTACGACAGATGCGGCTTATTACAGATTTGCATGGACTGATGACGCTCAAGGCTATATGTGTCCATTTAAAGATGTATGGATAAAAATTGTTATGAATACTGCTGATACAAGCGTCGCTTTGGATACATCTAAACCAATATTGGCATTGGCAAGCCCTATTGATTCCGGACGCTATCTTATAACGGCCAATCCCAATCCGATGGGTGCATCAGGTCCAACAGAAATAGCAATTTATGGACCAATTGGTGGAAATGACGAATATGAAATAAAAATCTTTGATGCTTTTGGTTATTTAGTAAGAGACCTTCTTCCTGACGTTCAACATGTAAACCATGAAGACCGATATATGTACGTAAAATGGGATGGAACAATTAAGAGCGGAAGGAAAGTATCAAATGGAGTTTATCTAATTTGCGTGAAAATTTTTGAAACTGGAAAGGAGGCGGGCATATGGAAAAAGAAAATTGGAGTCGCATGGTAAACTTGATTTCTGTTAAACAAGCAAAGGTTATGCTCTTCGCTTTTATTATGCTATTTGTCTCCACAGAAATAAGCGCCGTAAATATTGTATGCCTATATAATGTGAGGGGTGGCAAATTATTTAACATGGTAATAACTACAACTAACCCGCTTGCTGATGGGAGACCCTTTACCTTTAAAACCAAAAGGTCATTTGATGGCGGAAGCACTTTTGGAGGAGACGCACTGGGGCAACTAGTTCCTGCCGGCGGACAATTCGGAGTAGTTAATGGGGTTTTAGATCCAGCACAACTAAATAAATGGGCAGGTTATGTATCTTATGAATACAAAAAGCCATACGGGAAGAAAACTGATTATATAAGGATTTTTATTTGGACTTCTTGTCCGGGGAATGTAATAGTAGAAGACAGTGTAGATATAGTAGTTAATAATTTTGATAATGAAGGAATAAAAGTAGATTGTAATCCTATTACATCTAAAGATTTTGATAAGGGATCTGGCATAAAAATAACTATTTATCCTATTCCTAAGGGGATAGAAGTTCCTGTGGTGAAAATATTTGATGCTTTTGGTTACCTTGTAAAAGCTTTTTCAACTGAAGAAATAATGAAATATTATCAGGTTAATGATTCTTTATATGGAGTAGTTTATTGGAATGGTCGTAACGAAAAAGGAAATAAAGTATCAAATGGAGTTTATCAAATTTGTGCTCAAATGATAAAAGGAGAGGAGGCAGAAATATGGCGTCGAAAAATTGCAGTCTCAAGGTAAAATATACCTTACTAAAAATCTTCACAATAAGTTCTTTTTTGTGTGTTTCTTTGAATAATTCTTATGCAGCTGCAGATGCAGGAACTTACGCCCCTATGCTTACATACTGGGGTAACAGCGCAAGGACTCTTGGTATGGCAGGCGCTTTTTCGGGCGTAGCAGATGATGCCGGTGCAGGGTATTTTAATCCTGCCGGTCTTGTCCAGTTAAATACGCAAGAATTGACTATGATGCATTCCATAGTATTTGCCGGAACAGGAACGTCTATGGAAATGTTAACTTATGGACGTCCAACATCCGCGACTTCCGGTTTTGCCGCCACTGTAATGCATTTTTATACCGGCGGAATGAATCAGGCCGGTGTTGGAGGCGACGCTACTTTTTCAAATAGGGAAGTTGCCGTTCTGCTTACCTACGCTATGCGTTTTGTTGGACCAGTATGGATCGGCTTAAATGGTAAAGTATATAGTCATCAGATGTCAGCTATGAATGGTTTAGGGTATGGGGCTGACCTTGGACTTTTTGCTTTTCCTGAAAAAACGGTTTCGTTTGGTTTAGCAGTGCAAAATGCATGGAAACCTAAAATAACACTTGCTGAAGAAGCTTGTGAATTTCCTGTTACCACGAGATTCGGACTCAGTGTAAAAGCTTTCCGTGGACTTATAATCGGCGCAGAATTAGTCTGGCCTGAATACAGATCTCCTACTTTCGGTTTCGGTATGGAATATAGACCAATACAGATGTTCTATTTAAGAACTGGGATTAATTCCGGAGCACTAGCGGCAGGTGTTGGTTTATGGCATGACATGAAAAGATTTGAAATTAGATTAGATTATGCATGGATGTTACCTTACCAAACAGGTGGAATGTATGGCGCAGGGCATAATATTTCTCTTAACCTTGCTTTTGGTGGCTACAGAGCCAAGGCTCTTTGCCCCACAGTTGCATTCTCACCAACTTCACCTTCCGAAGGAAAGAATGTTGTTTGGATATATTTTGATATAAATCCTCGTACAAAAGTAGAAAAATGGCAGGTCCTTATTAAAGATGAAGCAGGAACTGTTGTTAGAAAGATCGGCGCATGGGGAGAACCTCCATATAGAGTATCCTGGGATGGAAAAGACGACAATGCTCTAATCGTTCCCGATGGGAGATATTACTACCAACTTACTGTTATAGAACAAGGTGGTAGGAAATGGGGATATGAAGGCTTCTTGTCCGCAATGTACACAGTAGGACCAGCAGGAACAGTTGTTATAAAATCTAAAGGCGAGTCTCCTGATTATATACAAGAAGAAAGAAGACAGAAATCTTCCGTTCCTGGAAAACAAAGAGGCAAAACTTACAAAAGATAAATAATTAATCTTTATAATTTAAGAATATAAACTAAAAGGAGGAGATAACAGTGTGGTTATTCCTTGCAAGCTTTTTAATGTTACGGGTCGTCAAAGCGCCGACAGATAGTTTTGAAGTTATTGAAAAGTTGTTTATGAGAGAGCAGTACAAAGAAGCTCTGGCTGGTTATAAAGTCCTCGTAAAATATGAGGATACTGCCGAAGAAGCACTTTATAGAATAGGGGAATGTTACTATAATCTTCACGATTATAGAGAAGCGATTAAGACATTTGAATACTTGTTAAATACCTACAAGAAATCTTATCTTGCTCCTGAAGCAATATGGGGAGTTGGATTGTGTTGGCTTGTTCTTGGCGACACAAAAATGGCAAGGAAATATCTTATTGATGAAATAGATAAATTCCCCGGGTATGTAGATGAAAAACGAACTCTATGCGGTAAGGGGATTACCCTTTATGCTGATGGAAAATATAAAGATGCGCTAGTTTATCTTGAACAATTACACACCAAAGAAGGTTTATACTATCGGGCAAAATGTTATGCTGCTATGGGTGACCCGCTAAGAGCGATTGAAACTTATAAGGAAGCTATTGATCGTTACCCGGGAACTAAATTAGCCGAATACTCGACTTTCTGTATGGGTGACGCTCTGTTTGACAATAAAGATTATCCGGGTGCCGCAAAAAAATATGAAGACTTTATGCGAAAATTCGCATGGAGCGAATTAAAAGAATATGCAAGATATAAAATGGGATGTTGTTATTACGATGCAGGAAATTATGAAAAATCCATTCAGATGTTCCAGTATTCTATAAAATCTGAAGACCAGTGGCTTGCCGCTCATTCTTACTATCAATTGGGTATGGCAAGAAAAAAACTCAAGAGAATAGAGGATGCTATAACTTGTTTCCAGACAACCAAAGCTGATTATCCTACAATGAGAGTTGCCGCACTTGCACACGTAAGATACGGACAATGTTTTATTGACAGAGGCGATACTACAGGTGCTCAACTTTCTTTCCAGCAGGTGATATCCGCGTATCCGACCGGTAATTTTGCAGGACTTGGAGATTTCTTAACCGCATCCGCATTTTTTATAGAGAAAAGATATACAGAAGCAATTGAACGATACCAGAGAGTATTAAATTTGTTCCCGAAATCAGAGGTTATCCTTCCTTCTTATGCAATGATGCTTTATTCTTATTTACAACTCGGCAAATATGTTGAAGGGGCTTCGATAGGAACTTCTCAATTGAAACTAATACCTCCCGACTCGGGAGAATTATGGGTAGGGAGATCTAAATTGTTCCTTGGAGAACTTTATTATTACCTTGATAGATATCCAAAAGCAAAAGAATTCTATGGCGAAGTTATGGATGAATTCCTAGATCCTGAAGTTAAAGCTCCCGCATTCCTTGGTAATGCATATTGTATCCTTGAACAGGGAGAAACTAAAACAGCGCACGATATGATGAAAGATGCTTACCAGAGATGGGGAGAATGGGACACGACACTTGCAATTTCAGCACTTTACGGTTGGGGTATTGCATCTTTTAATGGTGGAGATTTTGAAGATGCCTATAATACATTTTTATTCGGTGTAGGTGATATGTATCCCGAAAAAATACCTGCTATTGCAGGAAATGCCTATTACCATGGAGGGAAAGCTCTCTCGGCAACGGGAAAATATGCCAATGCAATTGAATATTGGAAAAAAGTTTTAGATGAGTATCCTACCTGTCCAAGAGCACCAGATGCCGCATTTGACCTCGGAAGAACCTTTTATATGGCAGGCAAGTTTAGTGACGCGGAAGATAATTATACTCTAATACTTGAGAAATACAAAAAATCTGCTAAAGCAAAAGAAGCTCAATTCCAGTTAGGAGCTGCTTATTATGCCGCAAAAGAATATGACGATGCTATAAGAGAATACAATAAGTTCATTAACTTATATCCGGAAGATACACTTGCAAATCAGGCAAAAACTCAAATTCAAACCGCATTGTACATTTCTGGCGCTGAAGATCCGGATAAATGGAAAGAACTTATTAATAAATACCCAACTTCTGATTTAGCTGCGGAAGCTCAATATATGATAGCTGCAGATGTCTACAATAAAGAAGAATACGATCAGGCAATCATGGAATTCCAGAAATTAGTCGTAAACTTTCCTAAATCTCCTCACGCTGTAGAATCTCAGTACTACATAATAGGTATCTATGGGACATTGAAAAAATACGACAAAAAGATAGAAGAAATCAACAGGTTTTTAAGATATTTCCCGGATGATAAAAAAGTCCCGGATATTTATTTCCAATTGGGCGCAACTTATTTTAATATGAAGAAATATATGGAAGCGCTTAAGCCATTTCAGGCGGTTCTTGATAAATTTCCAGACTATGAAAAACGTAACGATGCCGGATATTATCTCGGAGTTTGCTATGATGCATTAGGTGAACCCGCAACAGCAAACAGATTAAAAGAAAAATACAAGAAGGGTGATAAGAGCGCTAGTGACACTACTGCTACCAGTAAAAAATAATTGGGTGTGTAGTAAAGAAATCAACAAAAGGGCGAGTTTATCTCGCCCTTTTTCTTTGCTTTTCATCCTATAGCCGCTTTTCTCTACTCTCTCTAAGAACCTACCTTTAAACAACAATGAAACAAAGATTAATTATTGACAAGAAAAGAGAATAGTATTAAGTAGAAAGTGCAGAGTTTAGTATAGAAAGTAAAAAAGGAGATACATGAAAAGTTTAAAAATATTAGGACTTTTAGCGCTCTCTTCTTTTGCATTTGGTGGGCAAATAAATAAAACACTTGTATTTAAAACAAGTGATTTGAGTTTTCAAAAAATTAAAGGATATGATATCGTAACTCTAAAAGGTTGTGAGCTTATGCATAATGCAGGTGCGCCTATGCTTCCTAAAACTGCAGTTCAATTTTTATTGCCAAACGGTGCGGTCGTCACTGATGTTAGAATAATAAAATCTAACAAAGAAACTATTCCCGGAGAATACAAAATATGCCCTGCTCAACTACCGCAAACAATGTCGGCAGAAATGTCTCCCGGATGGGTATCGCCGGATGTAAACATATACAATCAGGATGCCACTTTCCCTGCAACGCTTATTGAACACTCTAATACAGGAAATATGGGAGGATACAGAATCTCAAGTTTTATCGTTTATCCCATTCAATACAATCCAACAAAGAATAGTCTTTTCCTGAATTCCAAAATGGAAATACAGATTAGGTACAAAGAAGTTAGTTCTCCCGTAATTCAAAAAACAAAAGAGCAAAAAGATATTTTCCAAAATATAGTAAAAGAAAAAGTTCTGAACCCTGAGGATATTAATTATTATTCTCCTTCCGGCAAGTCACTTACAGCCGATACTGCAGAGTATGTAATTATAACAACGGATTCTTTTGTTTCATCTTTTCAGCCGCTTGCCGATTGGAAAACAAAAAAAGGCGTGCCTGCAAGAATAGTAACGACAACTTCCATTTATTCTTCATATTCAGGCAGGGATAACCAGGAAAAAATAAGAAACTTTATAAAGTATGCAAATACAAGCTGGGGAACAATGTGGGTACTTCTTGGCGGACAATGCGATTATGAAAACAACCAATTAATAGTGCCAAGAAGAGATGTATATTACTGGACTTCCGGCAATGGAAGTTACACCGACGAAGATACGATTCCCAGTGATTTATATTTTTCCGACCTGGATGGAAGCTGGAATAACGATGGAGATGCCATATGGGGAGAAAAACCTTTAAACGGAGATACTTTAGATTACTATTCGGACGTATTTGTAGGAAGAGCATCTGTTCGTACAAAAGCGCAAGTTCAGACTTTTGTGAACAAAGTATTGACTTACGAAAAAACACCTCCGTCAGGATATTTAAAACGAATTTTTCTGCCATCCGCAAGAGCATCTACTCAACACGATGGGACAAGGACACCCAACGCAATCTCTACAATTACTCCTTCGGGGTTATTAGATATAAAGCTTTACGAAGCAAGCGGAAGCTTGACAAGAACAAGAACTATTGACACTCTGAATTCGGGCGTAGGATTTACTCATTTATTCGGGCATGGGAATCCTTCTAGCGCGCTTCTTTATACAAGCAGTCCTTATTTGGCTTCAAACAATATTGATACATTAAAGAATGGAAATAAGCGTGGAATATTAAATTCTTCCTGTTGTTTTGTAGGAGCTTTTGATAAAGGGACAAGTCTTTATGGTTACGACTCCTTTGCCGAACATCTTTTAACTACTGCAGGAGGCGGGGTAGCAGCGATTATGAATTCAAGAGCCGGTTGGGGAGACCAGGTTTTGCTATGTTTTTCAGAAGCTTTAGATACATCCTTTTATAGTGAAACCTTTTATCATAATAGATGGCATTTAGGAGAAGCACATGCCGTATCAAAAGATAATTTTGTTTCGAGAATTCAATGGAATGTAAGTTTCGAATACCTCTGGGCATGGGTTATATATGAGTTGAATTTATTGGGCGACCCGGAAATGCCAATGTGGACAAACGAACCCGGAAACTTATTTATTGCCCATAATGACACGCTAAAAACAGGGGAAACAAATTTTGATGTGAGTGTAACAAATAGTAAAGCCCCTATAGAAAGCGCATTTGTGTGCGCAATGAAATCAGGAGAAATTTACGCTAGAGGATACACTAATTCAAGTGGAAATGTAACGCTTGATATTTTACCGCCTGCTTCTGCTCCCGGGGTTTTGTATTTGACAGTGACAAAACATAATTACAAACCTCGCGAAGATAGCGTTATTGTTGCAACCGTTGGAACAGAAGAGGGGCAAACGGAATCAAGCGGAAACAGCTTCAGAGTGGAACAAAGTTTCGGAAATAATATAATTACTTTCAGGTATTCAAGTAGTTTAAAAATTGAGCCACAAGACTTAAAGATTTATGAAATTTCAGGAAGAATAGTAAAAACTATGGCGCCCGGAAAGGAAAACAAAGTTGAATGGGATGCAAGTAATGTCCCTACAGGAGTTTATTTTGTGAAATTTGCAGCAGGAGATTATAAAGCAACAAGGAAACTAATCCTAATTCGGTAGGATCGATACTATTCTCTCTGCACACAGCAAAAAAACAAGAGTTTATACAATTTACATATGGGTAGTAGAAAAAATCTTATTGACAATAATGGGGATTCAATTATTATACCATAATAGTTTAAGTATCTAGCAAGGAGGAGTGAGAATGTATGGTGTTTTGTTAGGGTTTCACGTTGTGGTAGTAGTGTTATTAATTGTCGTGATTCTCATGCAACAAAGGGAAGGCGGATTCTCTACTGCGTTCGGCGGAGGTGGGCAATCTGTATTTGGTGGTAGAGGTGCAGCGCCGTTTCTTACAAAAACTACGGTGGTGTTACTTGCGTTGTTTATTATAACCTCGTTTAGTTTGACTATTTTAGGCAACAAACGTGTAAAATATGAGACTGCAGTAGAAAAAGCAATTAAAAAAGGTGAAATGCAAACTAATATGCCGGCAGGAAAAACTCCCGCAGGAAATATACCAGCAGGAAAGGAATAAAATGGAAGCAATCATAGAAGTATCAGGGTTTCAATATGAAGTCAAAGAAAACTCTAAAGTAAAAGTTCCTAAGTTAAAAGGGAACATAGGCGATAAGGTAAAATTTCCAATAATGATGCTAATAGATGGCAATACACCTTCTATGGGCAATCCTTATGTGAAAAATGCCGAATGCGAGGCGGAAATTCTCAGAACGGATAAATCTGCGAAAAAACTCAGATACAAATACAAATCCAAGAAGAATTATCGCAGGAAAGGTTCTCACCGCCAATGGTTCACAGAAATCCTGATTAACAGCATAAAATCCCACGTTTAATAATATCCACACTTGAATATGACAGTAGGAATTGATATAGTGGATATCAAAAGAATAGGTATTCTTATAAAAAAATACGATTCCAGATTTTTAAACAAAGTATTTACCGAAAGAGAATTAAAAGAATGGGAAATGCGAGGGAAAAGGTTATCTTATTTAGCTGGTAGGTTTGCTACAAAAGAAGCTTTTTCCAAAGCGGTAAAAGTTAGAGGGTTGCATTGGAAAGATGTAGAGTCTTTGGGCGTTATCCCTGAAATTAAATTAAAAAACAAAAAATTAAAAAACGTAAAATTAAGCATTTCTCACACAGAAAAATTAGCGACGGCAGTAGTCGTGATAGCTTAAGAAATCATTCGCCTACGGGGAGCAGACAATGTTCAATACGAGATTTCGTTTAGACGTTGATTGCCATAGCGCGAATAGAAAATGAAAAATGAATATATTTAAGAAAATCTCAAGTTTAAATTACAAAAAGGACATTTTACCTTTACAAATGTTGAAAGAGCCAGATAAAATACTAATTCTATTCCCAATAGACCATTATAGAAGTGATTTAATTGTTCCTGCAATAACTACCCTGAAAAATAAATTTAGTTCTTCCGATATAATAGGGATTACAAGCGAAGACCATTCATTATCTATTAGAAACTCAAGGTTATTTAATGAAGTTATTTGTTATGACACTGTACCTAAATTATTTTCCCGCAGGTTTTTTAAACTACGAACTGAAATAAGAAATCTACAGGCAGATATTTCAATAGACCTGAACTTAGAAAACGATTTGTTAACGTGGATAAGCGGAGCAGGGCTTAGGATAGGTTGCATTCTTTCGCCATTTATAAACTACAGAATAAAGCTAAAAGAGATTGAAAATAAAGAAAAAATCAGTTCGGAAGAAGTTGCAAATAAAATCATTAAAATACTATGTACAAGCCGCTAAAAAGTTATCTAATTTTTGCCGCTTTAGCAGTTACAATTCTATTTCTGCTTTATACACAATACATTGCAAGGGCAATAGAAAAAGAAACGGAAACCACTTCGACAGTTTATGGTCGATTTTGTGCAAATATTACAGAAGAAGAAACGTCCATCATTTTTGACGAAATAATTAAAGGAATATCTTTTCCTGTTATAGTTACCGGACCAGACGGCAATGTCTTATCTGCAAGGAATGTAAAATCTTCTACCCCAGATGTAATAAGGAAGCTTGATAAAGAATATAAGCCGGTAGAAATTAAATATGACAATAAGACTCTCGCGACCGTTCATTATGGGAAAACACGATTACAGAAACTCTTAAATCTTGCACCTTATGCAACCCTATCTTTAGGCCTTTTACTTGTAATAATCGGACTATTCTGGTTATACACACTTAAAAGGAGTGAAGAGAATGCTATTTTTGCCGGTATGTCAAAAGAAACAGCTCATCAACTTGGAACCCCAATTTCTTCTCTTATGGGATGGAAAGAGTTCATAACAGACCCAAATATAAAAACAGCAATAAATGAAGACCTCGAACATATAAGTAAAGTAGTATCAAGGTTTCACAAAATAGGTTCCCCAGTAAAGCCAACCAATCAAAACTTATCTGATTTAATAAAAGAGGTGCTAAACTATTTAAACAAAAGAATATCCAGTAAAGTCAAAATTGAAACTGAAATGTTAGATACTATCACGGCTAACGTAGACGGTGAACTATTCTGTTGGGCAATGGAAAATATGATCAAAAATGCCGTAGATGCAGGAAGCACGGAGATAAAAATTATCGTACAAAAAGATGGAACATCTCGTCGTGGCGACAATTCTTTTTCATCGGTTAAGGTAAGCGTAGAAGATAATGGGAAGGGAATTCCTAAAAGTGTAGCAAAAAGAATGTTCATTCCCGGCTATACTACAAAAGAATACGGCTGGGGAATGGGACTTGCTTTAGTAAACAGGATTGTATTTGTACATAAAGGGAAGATTCTTTATAAACCACAAAAATCCGGAACAGGCTCTATATTTACTTTAATATTACCTTGTATAAAAGGAAACAAAGAAATATGAATAAAAAAATATTATGGATAGATGATGAAGTTGAATCACTAAAATCACACATTTTAATCTTACAAGGGCAGGGGTATCTTGTTAAAGGCGTATCAAACGGGGAAGAAGGCTGCGATTTTATTAAAAAAGAATCCTTTGATTTGGTGCTGTTGGATGAAATAATGCCGGGAAAAGATGGGCTGGAAACACTTAATGATATAAGAAAAATCAATTTAAATGTTCCTATTGTTATGATAACAAAAAGCGAAGAATCTGCACTTGTTGACAAGGCATATATTCGCGGAGTTAATGATTTTTTGATAAAGCCCTTGAATCCTAACCAATTAATAGCTACCTGTAAAAGAATTTTTGAAAGGGATATGCTTATACAAAAAGGTATTCCTCAGGAATACTCCAAGTTTTACTCTCAAGTTATTCAGCAAGTAAATCAAGGATTAAACTGGGAAAAATGGGCAGCACTTCATTGTGAATTATCAAGATGGTCAATAAAAATAGGACAAAATACGGAAGTTAAAAATTTACATACGGAACTGATTCAGGAATGCGAAATTGCTTTCTCCAGATTCGTAGAGCTTAACTATACACGCTGGATGAAAAACGAATCAAGCCCACCTATGTTCTCGCCACAACTAATGACGGAATACGTGGTACCACAAGTTCAGGAAGTTCCAAAGGTTTATCTCTTTATTATGGATTGCATGCGAGTTGACCAATGGTTTTTAATACGACCGTTTCTTGAAGAATTTTTTGAAATAAAAGAGACTTTTTATTCTTCCATATTACCTTCGGCTACACCTTTTGCAAGAAATGCAATCGTCAGCGGACTGTTCACAAAAGACATTGCAGAAAAATATCCCGAGTGGTGGGAGCCGGAATCTAATAAATATGAGTCGGAATTGCTTGAAGCACAAATGCAAAGAATAGGAATAAAAACACAATATGTAAGAGTAAAAAACAGGGAAGACGAAGAGAACTTACATAAAAACCTTACTAGCCATAACGATTCAAAAATTGTTACAGTAATAGTCAATTTCCTGGACTATCTTGTGCATGCAAAATACGAATCAATGGTAGTAGATGAATTAATACCGGATATGGAAGCCTTGCGTTCGTTGACTGTATTGTGGTTTAGCAGGTCTCACGTTTATGCGGCTCTTAAAAACTTAAGCAGGGAAAAAGCTACTATAATCCTGACTACTGACCATGGTGCACTATACGCTAAAAAACCTTCCTTGATTTATGGAAGTAAAGTAATATCCCGAAATTTGAGATATAAATATGGTCCTGCGCTGAGATGCAATCCCAAAGAAGCTCTATTCATAGAGAATCCTGCAGACTATAAATTACCCGGAAATTCAAGATACGGGATAGCAAAAGAAGATCATTATTTCATATATCCTACACATCCGCAAGAATATACCAAAGAGTACAAAAACACTTTTCAACACGGTGGAATATCTATGCAGGAAATGATTATTCCTTGCGTTACGCTGACACCCAAAAAATAATACCCTGCTTACCTTTTTTATTCCGGAGTCATCGCAGTATTTGCCAATCTTTTTTTCTAAAATAATCTTCTAAAATCTGCCTATGGTCAAACGTAATATTTTCAGGAAGGTTATTTTTATTAAATAGTTTCGCTTTTGCGGCATCGCTATCCGGTTTAAGAATGCCTTTTCCTTTAGCCGTGAATACGACTGATACTGAATGCCCTCTGGGGTCACGAGAAGGTTCAGAGTAGACTTTAAATTGCTCTAAGTCCGTTAAGTCCAAAGAAGTCTCCTCCTTAGTTTCTCTTATAGCAGCACCTTCAACGGTTTCTCCGTAATCTACAAAACCGCCTGGGAGTGCCCAACCATAAGGTGGATTTTTCCGTTCTATAAGAATAATGCTATTATTATATTCTATAATAATATCTACAGTTAAATCAGGAGTTTTAGGTCTCATTTTTGCATAACCTCAATATTTTTTATTCTACTGTAACTGATTTAGCAAGATTACGAGGTTTATCAACATCAAGCCCTCTTAATGTTGATATGTAATAAGCTAACAACTGAAGCGGCAAGGCAACAAGCAATGGGGAAAGGATTTCAGGACATTCCGGTATATAAAATATATTTTCTGTAAGCTCTTTGATTTTCTTATCGCCTTCTGTTGCCACTGCAATAATCTGTCCCCCACGCGCTTTTACTTCTTCTATGTTGGAAAACATTTTTTCGTATATATTAGATTTTGGAATTATACACACGATAGGCAAGTTTTTGTCTACCAGCGCTATTGGCCCATGCTTCATTTCTCCTGCCGGGTAGCCTGTTGCATGAATATAAGATACCTCTTTAAGTTTCAGGGCGCCTTCAAGAGCCGAGGGATAATTTATACCTCTGCCGAGGAAAATAAAATTGGAAGATTGATGAAATTTTTTTGCTATTTCTTCGACTTGCGAAGCTCTATCCAGAATCATCTGCATCTTCGAAGGAATTGCGCGGACTTCTTTTAATATCAACTCAAGCTCATCGTCCTTCGTAATCCACTTTAATCTTGAAAAATATAATGCAAATAAGTATAGAGCAAATAATTGTCCTGTATACGCTTTTGTAGATGCAACCCCAATTTCAGGGCCAGCATCTATATTTATTATATCGTTTGATTCTCTTGCTATTGTACTACCAGCAACATTTACAATTGACAATACTTTTAAAAAGGCTAATTTTGCCTCTCTTATACCTGCCAATGTATCTGCAGTTTCGCCTGACTGTGAAATTGCAATAACCAATGTTTCGCCTGAAGTTACAGGATTGCGATACCTAAATTCCGAAGATATGTCAACTTCCGTATGTATTCTGCACAAGCTCTCAATAATATATTTACCTACATGTCCTGCATGCCAGGATGTTCCACAGGCTTGAATCAATATTCTTGAAAGTTTTACAAGCTCGCTGTCTTTTATGGACAAAGGGAATGGTTTGAATAATTCTTCTGATCGCAATCGTTTTTCTATTGTTTCATGAATTACTTTGGGCTGCTCGTAAATTTCTTTTAACATAAAATGCGAAAATCCACCTTTATCCGCTTCTAATACTTTGCCATCCAAATATACTGTTTTTCTTTTGATTTCGTTGGAATTCTTATCAATTATTTTTATACTGTCCTTTGTTAGTGTGCAAATCTCGTTATCTTCCAGATATATTATTTTTCTTGTTAAACCAACTATAGCAAGGATATCTGATGCCACAATGTTGTCTGTTTCTCCAACCCCTATAACAAGAGGAGTATTCTTTTTACAGCATACGATTTTTCCGGGCTCTTTCGTTGAGATAACCGCAAAAGCATAAGAACCGTCTATTTCATTCATTGCTTTTATTACGGCATTCTCAAGAGAATCGGTATAGTATTTTTCTATAGTATGGGGGATTACTTCTGTATCCGTAAATGACCTAAAAATATGATGTTCGGAAATTAATTTTTCTTTTAAGTTAATATAATTCTCAATTATCCCGTTGTGAACTACTGCGATAGAATCCGAACAGTCAAGTTGCGGATGAGCATTTTCTTCTGAAGGTTCACCATGAGTTGCCCATCTTGTGTGCCCAATACCAACATTACCTTTTAATGGTTCTTTATCAAGCAAATCCGCAAGAACTTTCAGTTTTCCAATAGCCCTTTTTATACGAATTTCCCCATCGTAAATAGTTGCTATCCCTGAAGAATCATAGCCTCTATATTCAAGCTTCCATAAGCCTGCCAGTATTACCGCATTTATATCTCTAGAACCAATATACCCCACTATACCACACATAAGGGAATTTTATATCCGATTAAGCAGAAGTCAATTAAAAAATTAGATTCCTCTGTAATCTTGTGCCCATTTCTATCTATACTATTAATATTAGTAAACCTGTTTGACGGTAGCAGACAGATAAGATGCTTGCATTATTATATACTATTTATGCATAAGCAATTTTTTAGTTGATTTTTAAGAAATTCAAGATTACACTTCTCTGATGAAAAAAACAATGAAAATTAAATACTCTATAGTCATACCAATATATAACGAAGAAAATATAATCCCTGAGCTATATTCTAGAACAACTAAAGTTCTCAGCTCTGTGGATAAAACAGGATATGAAATAATATTTGTAGACGATGGAAGCAGCGACCATTCGCTTGAAATATTAGAAAAGTTATGCAAAAAAGACTCTAAAATAAAAATCGTTAGCCTTTCTCGTAACTTTGGGCATCAAGAAGCTATTTCTGCCGGTATTGATTTTGCAAAAGGAAATGCGGTTATTACTATGGACGGAGACTTGCAAGACCCGCCTGAAATCATTATTGAATTTATAAAAGAATGGAAAAACAACTGTAAAATAGTATATGGGATAAGAAAAAACACAAAAGAATCTTTCCAAAAAAGAGTGTTCTCTAAAATGTTTTACCGGGTATTTAATAAATTGAGTAATGTAAAAATTCCCCTGGATGCCGGAGATTTTTGTCTTATGGATAGAGAAATTGTTGATATTTTAGTTAACCTTCCGGAAAGAGTTAGGTTCTTGCGAGGTATTCGCCCATGGATAGGTTTTAAACAGGGTTTTGTAAAATACAATAGAGATAAAAGATATGGAGGAAAGGCAAAATACACCATAAACAAATCTACAAAGCTTGCCATTAATGCGTTAGCTTCCTTTTCATATTTGCCATTACATCTATTTGTGGGAATAGGGTTTTTCACCTCTTTGTTTAGTTTCATAGGTATAGTATTGACTATAATAGCAAAATTTGCGGGCATAGAGGTTGTAAAAGGATGGACATCTACAATCATGGTAATTCTTTTACTTGGTGGAATTCAATTGATTATGTTAGGTATTATAGGTGAGTATATAGAGAAAATTTTTGAAGAAACTAAACACCGTCCTCTTTATATAGTAAATAAACTTATAGGAATAACACCAAACCAAGTTTCCAGAGGTGGGCAAGTATCAAAATGATGCCCGCCACCTTGGCAGAATAATCCATCTGCCAAAAAACCTACCCAAAAGATCGGTAGGCAAGTCGGCAGACAGAGAGACGGACAATGGACTATCGCCCAAAGGGCTTCTAAGAAATAGTGCATAATTTATATGATTAGATTGATATCCTCATGTGGGATAACAATCTCTAAGAGCTTGGTATCAAATAATTATGGATATTCGCGAGTATTCAAAGCATTTTGAACTTGAATCAAAACATTTTTGGTTTAAAGGAAGAAGGGCAATAATATCCAAAAGGCTAGAACATATAGTTAAAAACAAAAATATTAAAATCCTTGATGGTGGGTGCGGAACAGGTGGAAACTCCTCCTGCCTTGCCGATTATGGAATAGTCTTTGGTATAGACAACTCTCGTGTTGCAATCCAATTTGCAAAGAACCAAAACAAAAAGCTCCTAGTAAGTACAATTGAAGATTTGCCTTTTAAACGAAATGCTTTTGATATAATAGTTTTATTGGATGTCCTTGAACATATAGACCTTGAAAATCCTGCTCTTGTAACAATAAAAAAAACATTAAAAAATAAAGGATACTTAATAATTACCGTTCCTGCTTTTAATTTTCTTTGGTCAAGTCATGATAAAGCATCCCATCACAAGAGAAGATACACGTATGCCACATTAAAAAAAACATTACAACAAGCAGGATTTCGCATCGAAAAATTAAGCTATATGAGTTTTTTCTTATTTCCATTTATTTGTATGATAAGAGTTATGAGAAATTTTTGTTTTCTAAAAAAAACCACCTCTGATTTAGTCCCAACAAATAATATGCTAAATAACGTATTAACGTCTTTATACTACATAGAAGCGTGGTTACTAGGACATATATCCTTCCCTTTTGGAACATCTCTTTTATGTATTGCAAAAAAATAATAACAACGCTTTATTCAAAGTATTTTTTCTTGACTTATTATGTTTTAGGCATTAACCTACAGAATATAATATATCCGCATTAGACGATATAAGGAACTTACTATAGATTATTGAAGGTTTATAGGAGAGTAATCAAAATGAAAAAAATATTAATTCCTTATATTGTTGCTTTGTCTATTTTAATCCCTTCCGGCAAGTATTTATATGCGACTTCCGAAGCAGGTGCTGTTTTTCTTATAATTTATCCCGGAGCAAGACCTAACGGTATGGGAGCCGTATTTACCGGCATATCGGACGATGCCATTGCCACTTATTATAATGATGCAGGTATGGCATTCCAGACTAAAAATGACGTCTCTTTGATGCACGCAAATTGGTTACCAGGATTATATCCCGGTATGTATTACGAGTTCTTTTCGGTCGTACACCCTGTTAATAATGGAATATTGGGAGGAAACCTTATATATCTTACTACGGGGAACACAGAAGGGACTGATGATAATGGAAATAAAATAGGCGAATGGACAACCTGGGATGCTTCAGTTAAAATAAGTTATGCAACAAAATTAAGTAAAACTCTGGGGATTGGTATAGGAGCCAAGTTTATATATAGTTTCCTTGCCCCTGTAGACATTATACAAAAGCTTTACGGAAGAAGTATTAGATATGGCGGTTCTGGTAATTCATGGGCATTTGACGTTTCTACTTTTTACAAGATTAATTCAAAAACACGAACAGGACTCTCTATCCAGAACATTGGTCCGGACATAAAATACATAGAAGCGGGAGTGGGCGATCCTCTTCCATTGACGCTTAGGTTAGGATTATCTCGTGAGATTTTTAATAATAAGGACGGAAACGCCCTTTTGATATCAGTAGAGTTAACTAAGATACTAGTTGGCTTTAAATCTGAATTGGATAGCATACAAAGAGATTCCAAGGGAGGATTTACCTACCTTTACCGTGATACATGGAAAGGAATTGGAGCAGAATATATATTGGGAGGAATTTTTACGCTAAGAACCGGTTACTTCGCAGACGCCATTGGAAAAAGGCAGGGGTTTACTTTCGGAGGAGGAATAAAATTGAAAAAATTTAGATTTGATCTTGGAATTGATAGTCGACTATACGAGTTTCCTACTGATAATTATCGTTTGTCTCTACATTTTTCCTATTAGTATAACTTGCGCCTCATAGAGTTTCCATTAAAATGAAAATTTTCAAAGATCCTGATGCATTAAAAGACATAAAAATCGAATCTGTTTCTGTCGGAACATTTGATGGCGTTCATTCCGGACATATTACAATTATTAATGAATTAATAAAATCACAACATTCTTTAATCATAACTTTTGAACCGTATCCACGAGAAGTGCTTTTTAAAGATAAAGAAAACCTCAAGAGAATTACTTCTTTAGAAGAAAAAACAGAAATTTTAAATGATTTAGGAATAGAAAACATACTCGTATTAACTTTTGATTCTCATTTGTTATCTATGTCAGCAGATGATTTTATAAAATGGGCATTAATTGACCACATAAAACCACTTAAAGTTGTGGTTGGTTATAACCACAGGTTTGGTAAAAATGGGACCGGGAATTTCCATTCCCTTGTTAATATAGGTAAATGTTATGGGTTTGAAACCATTCAAATACCTCAGGTATTTGTAAACGAAATACCGGTTTCAAGCAGTTTAATAAGGACTCAAATTTCAAACGGAAAAGTTTCTGAAGCAAGCGCTTTACTTGGAAGACCATATTCAATATCCTCAAAAGTAATTACCGGAAACAAAATAGGTCGTAAACTAGATTATCCAACTGCTAACCTTGAAATTCCTCAAAACAAACTTATCCCCAAATCAGGCGTATATGGGGTAACAATAACATATAACAACCAAAAATTTATAGGGATGGCAAGTATCGGACAATTCCCTACATTTAACAAACCATTTGGATTTGAAGTTAACATTTTCGATTTCAATGGAGATTTGTTAAACAAGAAACTTAAAATAGAATTTATTTTTTACATCCGAGAAAATCGTAAATTTGATTCATCGGAGCAGCTTAAATTACAATTAGATAAAGATAAAGAGATAGCACGAAAGTTTTTCCATATCTAAAAAAATGAAAGCTTATTTTATATCAGACCAACATTTCAGGAATTCTTATGAAAAAAGCGAACAAATAAAACTTGATAAGTTCAGGAGATTTGTTGAACATATCAAAGGATGCGATGCATTATTTATAGTAGGCGATCTATTTCATTTCTTTTTTGAATACAAAACTCAGATACCCAAAACTTGTTTTGAAGTGATGACCATACTTAAATCCTTACAGGACTCGGGGACTAAAATCCATTATTTTGCCGGCAATCACGATTTTTGGTTAGGAGATTTCTTTTCTGAACAAATTGGTGCAACAATATATAAGCATGCAGAATCTATGGTTCTTGACGGAAAGAAGTTTTTCATAACTCACGGAGATGAATTTGTCGCCGGGAATAAGGTTTTTAGATATATACTACGGAATAAACTATGCATAAGGTTTTTTTATTTTGTTCATCCGGATATTGCTTATAAAATAGGAGCCATAGTTGCTAGCGGATGCGGAATATTATCTCACAAAAAAGGACAAGTTCTATTGATAAAAGTTTACAGAATTGTAAATCAAAAGTTTTTAGAAAACTTTGATTTTGTAATTTTTGCGCATATCCATTCGCCACACTGGTTACATCTCAAGAATAAAGATGTTGCAATACTAGGTGATTGGGTACGGCATTTTTCCTACGGAAAATTTGAAGAAGGAAAATTCAAAATGTGTTTTTGGAAATAACCTCTCGCTTTTTTGCTTACCCTTTTGTTTAGCAGAAATATAGAGATACTCCCTATATCCCTTTTCAACAACAAACAGATAAGTGAGTATTATTTAACCAATTCCACTTTTCCGGCTTTAAGACACTTTGCACAAATGTAAATGTTCTGAGTTTTGCCATCAATTTTCGCTTTCACCTTCTGGAGATTTGGGAACTGTATCTTTGTCGTTACGCGGTGAGAGTGGCTTACATTTGCACCGTAGAGTCTTTTTTTGCTGCAAACTTCGCATCTACGAGACATTTTTCAACTCCTTTATTGCTTTTATGGGGTTTTTGGTTTTAAATATTCCTGCTCCACTGACCAGTATTTCAGCCCCAGCCTTAACAACTTGAGGTGCAGTAGAAATATTTATTCCCCCATCAACTTCTATTTTTATATTCTCTTTACTTAACTTTTTTATCTTTTCAATCGGCTCGCACATAAACTCCTGCCCACCAAATCCAGGGTTTACAGTCATAACCAGAACAAAATCCAGATTATGAATAAACGGTAAAATCTTTTCTAACGGAGTCGCCGGTTTAATAACAATGCCTGCCTTTTTATTGTTTTTCTTTATGTATTCAATAACTTGTTCAGGTTTATTTGTTGCTTCAATGTGAAAACTTATCCAATCTGCGCCTGCATCCGAAAACTGTTGAATCCAGTTTTCAGGTTTCTCTATCATTAAATGAACATCGAGAGGAAGTTTCGTAAGTTTACGAATCCCTTTAATTACTACGGGACCAAAAGTGATATTGGGCACAAAATGCCCATCCATAACATCAAGGTGAAGCAAATCACATCCTCCCTGCTCCAACATAGTTATATCTTTATCCAGCTGAGAGAAATCAGCAGAAAGTAAAGAAGGCGCTATTTGTATCATTAAGAGTTATTATTTAACACTGTTTATGCCAAATGTCAAGCAAGATTTCTTTTCTATTAGCGATTTTGCATTCTTAACTGCTTTCTGATACGTTATGAAACGCGGGACTCTTTAGCAAACTTATTACCCCTGATGAAGCAAGCAGGAATAAAAATGGTAATGTTTGTATATTATACCAAAACCATGCTATATGAAAAAGACTGTGAACAGCCGTAAAATAACATATATAAAATCCAACAAATAAATTCCTACACCAATTAATAAAGAATCCTTTAATTGCAAACGCTATGATTATTAAATTTAACAACATAAAGAATATTGTAAAAAAAGAAGGGGGAGTAGAATATGGGAAATGAATATACAACCGACCAATATTGGTTATTGCCGTAAAGAAATAATCTTTTGGATGTTTTCTGATATTCTCTTTCGCCCTATCCAAAAAAATTTTATTTGCCTGTATTTCGGGGAATTTTCTAAATTCCGTTATGTATATTTTGAATTGCGCCGCACCCGGCAAATCAGAATAAGATTTGTCTTCTTTAGGCGCACTCGTTAACCATAAAGAATATCCCATATTTGCGCTGGTAAAAAGTAATTTTCCCTGCACTTTATAGTTATATACTGCCCATGGAGTTAAAACAAGAAACATTACCGAAACGAGAGGAATAAATAAAAGTAATTTATTTAGTTTTTTCTTATACCAGAAAAAAAAGCCGTATATAAACATAGGTATCCATAACAAAAAAGCGGTAGTTCTTGTAAGAGTTGATATGCCAAGCAAAAATCCCGTTAAAATGAATAATCCTATTTTTTCCGTTCGTAATGCTCTAAAAAAAACAAAGATTGTGCACGCCATTAACACCATAAACAAATTATACGTTGATAGGAATCCAACCGCGCGATACAAAGTAGGAGATATTATCATCATAGCAATAGCAAGCAATCCTGCTTTGGGATTCTTAAATTCTTGTTTTGCTATCAGGAAGATAAATATTCCCGTGATAACGTTAAACATTGCTTGAATTATATATATTAATAGTGGACTATGAGTGCAAACGCCATAGATAAAAGCTAAAAACAGAGAGTAAAAAGGCGGGACCTGTGAATGCCAACCATCCCAGATATAACCATTTCCTGCAAGTAAATCAATGGCTGATTGGTCATAACTGATTGCATCACCTACAAGCTTTATAGGGCTGGAAATTAATATATATATTACACAAAATACGAATAAAACAGATGATAATATAATTAAAGATGCACGCTCTTTTCGCTCCATAAATCTTGAAAGCTTCATATTTTTAATTTAGAGAAATGTTACTTAATTAGAGTCCCGCAAAGCGGGATAGGAATCCCTAATCCGCCAAAGGCGGAAAGGGCTTCTTATAACGCTCCTTCGTCGCGAACTCTAACTAAAAAAATAGCGGCACCGGGATTTGAACCCGGGTCACATGGCTGAGAACCATGCATCCTGGACCGGACTAGACGATGCCGCCATCATACGATACGTCTTTTACCTTATCATTCCAATAATTGCCGCAAGAATCGTTACAATTCCAATGGGAATCTGCCATCCCATAAGCGCTGCATTTGCTTTCTCTAAAGATTCCGAAGAACTCGGCAGCAATCTTAATAAATCCATAATTAACATCATCCCGGCCAATAGCCCCATTACTCCAGGCAAAAGGAAAGCTCCCCCTTTGGAAAATGAAGTAATCCCAACAACAATTACCACTATTCCAATCGGGAGTTTAAGTCCTAAAAGAGATTTATTTGCTTCTTCAAAAATAGGTATTTTATTTAAAACACCCATTAAAAGAATCATTCCTCCAAGTAATAAAAATTCCATTTTCCCTCCTAAACGACAGGAAACAATTCTTCAAAGTATTTTTTACTCCTGTTAACTTCTTGCAATTCCCTGATTCCTTTACTTAATATAAATATTATAAAAATGCAAGAAAAATTATTCAAATAGATGAAACAACATGCTTGCACCTATTGCTTCTATTTAATCTATAAATCCATTTTTTAAACAATTTTCGCATACAGTTTGTATTTTCGTGTCTATGATTTTTGACCTGACTATTTTTCTTGCAACCCTGTATTTTGCATTATTCCAGATATATTGAAACTTTTGGTTTGTCATGTTCCCAAACATATCGTTTTCGCTATACACGGCACAACAAGGAGCTATTCCTCCATCCCAATTTATAACGGCAGTTGTCCATAAAAAGTCACAATATGGTTTTTTATTTTTTCTTGCTTTAGTAGTATAATTATACCTGCTATATTCTTCGTTTACCGGCAACCAATATTCCACATTACGGAACTTCTCTTCATCATTCATAAACAACTCTCTTCCCGTATCACATCTGATTTTACCTAATCGAAAATCAACGTTTAATTCTTTTGCCATTGCTCTTGCTTTATCTATTTCTGTTTCATTGTATTTTGTTACCAGAAGTTGCCATATTATTTTTGGGACAGCGCTTTTATACTTTTCTTTTGCTCTCAAAATTAAGTTCATATTTTCTATTAATTTATCAAAGTTGCCGCCTTTCCTGTACTTTTCGTAACTATTTTGTGATACGCCATCAATAGAAACATACAAATAATCAATCCCGGATGATATTATTTCTTGTGCCATTTTTTCATCTAATATGTTTAGATTAGTAAATATAGAGATCTTAACGTTCGTCTTATGCGCATATTCCACCATTCTATATATATCCTTATTTAAGAAAGGCTCTCCCCAATCTCCGATTGAAATTTCATAAAGCCATATTCCAAGCTCATCTACTATTTTTTTAAAAGTTTTGAATTCCATTTTTCCCGTAGGATATTCTTTTCTCTCCTGCCCTGTGGGACATAATGGACAATGAAGATTGCAAATATTCGTCACATCAACCACCAAATATTCCGGCAAGCCTACTACAAAACTGTTTTTTAAAACGTTATTCTGGAATGATATAAGGTAATGATTAAAAGCTTTCCGCCACAAACCGATTTTATGTTTTAGCCACATTTTTATTCCCTATGCACAGATATAGAAGATAATATCTTTGTAAAAGCAACCCAAATATAAACGCCTCATAAATTATGGGGTTTTTAAAAATCCACTTTTTATATAATTGCAGGGCAATAAAAAACGCTTTCAATCCTCGTCCCCACAATATAGACAAAATTATATTTCGATTTTTATAAATATGCGGATATTTTGTAGAGAACTTAAACTGGGAATTATATTCTACTTTTATTCTTTTAACAAACTTTACGAAGCTCCAAGGGATTACTCTGTGACAGATGATAGCATTTTTATTACTCGTTAACTTGCCTAATTTAGTTGCCCGTAAATAAAGGTCTGTATCATCAAACCCATAATTAAATCCGACGTCAAACCCGTTTAATTTTTCTAATATATCTTTTCTATATGCTACATTACAACTTATGAAATTTCCGGCCGTTTCATCCAATACATAATGAGCAAAGGGATTAACTTTTTTTGTTTCGGTTATTACGCATCCTGATACTCCGATTAACTCTTTATCAAGAAATGATTTTGCGATTTCTTTCAACCAATTTTTATCAGCAAGACAATCCTGGTCGGTAAATGCCACAATTTTACCTTTAGATAGTTTTATGCCTGTATTCCTTGCTCCGGCAACTCCCTTGTTTTCTTGTCTGACATAATGGATATTTGTTTTATCTTTAACAAAACTTTTAAGAAAAAAGGATGTCCCATCTTTTGAGCCATCGTCTACGACTATTATTTCATAGTTCTTTTTATCAAAGTTCTGGGTAATTAATGATTGCAAGGAATCTTTCAAGAGGTCTTTGGAATTGTAAGCAGCAACCACCACACTGATTAAAGGCTCATCCATTTAGAATTTATTTTTCTTCATACTTATCAAGCCTTCTTCTATTCCTACGGGTATTATTTTCAACTCTCTTTCCATTTTTTTAGTTACGTAAGAAGTGTTTTCGGGCCTAGGCGCAATGTTTTTAAAAAATGCGCTTTTAACGGGGACAATTAAAGACTTATTCAGCCCAAAGATTTCTGCAATTTTCAACGCAAATTCATATCTTGTAACAACATCTTTTCCCGCAATATGAAACGTTCCACTTTGATTCAGCTCTATAATTTTCCATATAGCTTCTGCGCAGGCGACGGAATAAAGAGGCTGCGTATATATATCGTCTACCATACGAATTTGTTCCGATTGCATTAACATTTGTATTTCCCATGTAACCGGGTTTAACCTTTCAAAGGTTTCGTTCCAGCCGTACATCAATATAGGTCTCACAATTACATAATCGGATTTACTTTTTTTTATGATATTTTCGCATTCTGCTTTCTGCATCCCATATTGATTTACGGGATTAACGCCATCTTCTTCTTTGTAAGGAGGAGTTTTTCCATCAAATACTGCATTAGAAGAAAGATATATTATTTTCGTATTGTATTTTTTACATTCTTCCAATATATTTCTTGTCCCTTTTACGTTTATTTCATAGGAATTTGTAGGATTTTTTTCTACAGAATCAACATTTGTAATGCCGGCAGTATGAATTATCCAGTCGGGATAACTTAATTTGAAAACACTATTTATCTGTTCGGATTTTCTGACATCCATACACACATTATATTTTGATTTTGCAAATTTCTTATTAAGTTCATTTGGGAATATCTTGTATATATTATGTTTATCGGGTGCGGTTTCGACTAAACTTCTCCCCAAAAGCCCGGTTACTCCAGTAATTAAAACATTCATTTGTCTATATTTTTTTGAGCCAGAGGCTCATCAGTCCTTTGGCTGAGAAAATTATGTCCGAATTAATATAACTTTATGACTAATTATAATTGGGATTACCAATTTATCCAAATATAAAAACAAATAATTTTTATCGCTATCCGGTATTATTTGACAGGAGTCAGCATAAAGTCAACTTTTTTAGTTTCGCCATTGACTATTTCTACATCCTGAGCTTCCGTTTCATAATCCATCATACTAATAACTATTGCATAACTTCCTGTCGGCAGGAAAAGTTTATAGTTTCCGTTTTCGTCAGTATTTACGCTTAATCCTATTTTCTTAATATTTATAACTCCCTTAATTGGCGAGTTGGTAACCTTATTAATTAGTCTTCCTTCCATTATCCCGGCAACTACCTTAGGTTGAGCTTTGGAACAACAAATCGGGAAAGATATTCCAACGGTAATATCCCATGGCATTACATCTTCTTCTCCATAAAGTCCATAGTGCCAAACATGCATTGGTGGTTCGCCTGTACCCCATGTCCCGTATTCAAATGCTGCCAATAAGTTAACGTCCTGTTTCATTTTATGTTCGACGCCCAAAACAACACGTTTGGGATTCCCCATTATGCTAATATCCCCGGGATACGGTAAAACATCAGCAGTCCCTTCCAAGAATATACCAAAAGGCATCGTAAGTTTTATGCCTAATGGGAAACGATTCATAGGAATAGTATCTCCGCTCCCTATATTATACAGCCAATCTACATTTACATGCAGGTTAAAATCTTTAACTATCGCTTGAGAATAAATAGCTTTTATTCCGACGCCTACTTTGCCTGTAGAAAATTTTGGGCACCAACTGTCGGCTAATGGAAGTTCTTGAGCTCCTGTAGGTATTCTAATAAAATTTTGTATTGCGGCATTGTTAAGAAATGCATATTTCCATCCGATATCCATATCTCCAAAACCCATAGCATAGCAAGCACCTCTGCCATAATGGTAACGAATAATCGGCGGAGTAACGCCTACTTCAAGTTTATTTATAGGTACCCATTTAACTCCGTATATAAAAGCAACGTCTCTTTGCCAATAAGCATTATCCGTGCTTCCCATGTCCATTACATAACCTTTAACGTCAAAATTCCCCCGTAGTGTTCCCTGAGTATCTACATCTGCAGGTAAAACATAAGCGGCATTTACTTTTAACGCCACCAAACTCAACAAAAACATACTTCCCAACATAAGTTTTTTCATCTCTCCCCCTCCTGTTTAATATATTTAACTTATAAGCTAAAATATTCTGCTTGTTTTGTCAAGAATTTAAACAAACTTTGTTGAAATTGCCGAATATCTATTATTTCTTTCTATCGGCTATTTGTTTTAAGGATGTGAGTGCTATATTTACATCTTCTTCTGTATTGAAAATTCCCGGACTTAACCTCACCGTGCCATCCGGGAACGAGCCAATTTTTCTATGGACATACGGGGCACATTGTAACCCGGTACGAACTGCAATACCGGCTAATTTATCTATTCCGACTTCCACTTCCTGAGGTTTCATACCTTTGATATTTACAGACAAACACCCGACATGTTTTTTAGCATCTTTTGAGCCATAAATAATAAACCTGTCATCATTTTTCAGATGGCTAATCATATGGGCAACAAGATTGCTTTCGTGTTCAAATATTGTATTTATACCTTTTTCAATTACAAATTTTAATCCTTCATTCAATCCTATAATGCCCACTGTGTTGGGAGTGCCCGCTTCTAACCAGAAAGGCATATTTGTCGGTTGAGTAGGAGCAATAGAATCAACACCTGTGCCGCCTTCGCGCCAAGGGGACAAAATAATATCTCCATTAACGTACAATCCGCCTGTTCCCGGGGGCCCGAATAATGCTTTATGTCCGGGAAATGCAAGAAGGTCTATACAAAACTTTTTGACATTTATATCGCAAACTCCTGCGGTTTGAGCACAATCCACTAAGAACAAGACTTTATCGTTTACTTCTTTTATTGTTCTACCAATTTCTCCAATAGGTTGAATAACTCCCGTTACGTTTGAAGCGTGTGTAATTGCAACTAATTTAGTATTCTTGTTTATTGCTTTTTTTATATCATCCGGGTCAATAAAACCATCCGGGGGGCTATCTACTTTTGTAACCGTTATAAAGCCGGAGTCTTCCAACCTTTTTAATGGTCTTGATATTGAGTTGTGTTCCAGATGAGTAGTAATTACATTATCTCCTTTTTTAAGAGTTCCTTTTATTGCAATGTTCAGGGCATCCGTGGTATTAAGAGCAAATATAAGTTTTTCAGGGAAATCTCCGCCAAAAAAGTTTGCGATTCTTGTTCTCGTATCAGAGATAATGCGTCCTACCTGAACGGCTGATTCGTAGCCGCCTCTACCAGGAGACACGCCTAATTCACGGAGAAACTTATCCATCGCTTTATAAACTGACTCCGGCTTCGGATAAGTAGTAGAAGCATTATCAAGATATATCATTCTGTCCTTTAACGTAATCTAAACACTTTATTTTGTCAATTATTTATTATTACTAAAAGATATTTTTCACTTGATAAAAACAACAAGCATACACGCGTTAACATTATAACATTAGATAAATTTATATATACAGTATGCACAAAAAAACTTGACAAAAACTATTAAATATGTTTTACTATTGATAATGATTATCAATAATATTAAATCCTGCAAAAAACATAAAGCAGAGCCCGGGCGTTGTAGTTTGGAAGAAAAAGTAAGGAGCAAGGGGTGTCGGTTAACCGTGCCGCGTAGAATTATCTTCGATATACTTAATTCTACTTCCAAACATTTGAGTGCCGAGGATATTTATTTTATTATTCATAAGAAAAATCCGAACATTGGACTTACTACAATTTACAGGACATTAGATATGCTGGTAAAAATAGGAACATTAAATAAATTTGATTTTGGAGATGGGCATTCCAGATACGAATTAGTCGGGGGCTTAAACAAACAACACCATCATCATTTAATATGTACCAAATGCAGCAAAATACTCGATTATACGGATTTTATCGAAGAAGAAATAAAACTGGTTAAAGCCACCGAAGAAGAGCTCTCAAGGAAATATAAATTTGAAATAAAAGACCACGTATTCCAGTTTTATGGGATATGTGATAGATGTAACAAATAAGTATTATTTTTTATTTTTTTAGTTATTGACAATGAATTTCATTAACGGAAAGGAAGATAAAATAACAAATTTTTTAGAAGGAAAGCTTTCGGCAAGAATTAAAGTTGCCAAACGTTCTACGATACGAGGGTCATTGAGGTATCCTATCATTTTCAGGGAAAATTCCGGATTCGGATTTGTTTTTAAGGTTCTGTGGTAGTGGCAAGAAACCGTAGTAAAATTTAACCAGAGGGAGGAAAAATGAAAATATGTATACCGACAGAAACAGAAGAGGGAAAAACAGCCAAAGTTTATGGGCATTTTGGCAGCGCTCCATATTTCACAATTTATGATACAGAAAAAGACACTTGTGAAATAATGAATAATTCCAATCAACATCACTCTCACGGCACTTGTCATCCGATGGGAAGTTTGGAGAGCAAAAATATTGATGCGGTCGTTTGCGGAGGAATGGGAATGCGCGCCATACAAAAACTTAATGAATCAGGAATTCGTGCGTACAGAGCTTCCGAAGGGACAGTTGAGGAAGTCGCCAAACAATACGCCACCAATAAATTAGAAGAGCTAACTCCGGGGAATGCTTGTGCGCAGCACGAGTGTCATTAAATAATTCATCTTAGAAAACATAGAATAGGGAGATGAAATGGTATTAAAAGAATTTCATAAAAATTGTTTTGCCTGTGGCAAGAATGTTGCAAACGGTTTGAATTTAAAATTTAAACTCCTTGAGGACGATACTCTTTATGGAGAATTCAAAATAGATAAGAGTTATCAGGGGTACGACAACATACTACATGGCGGTATTATAAGCACTATTTTAGATTGCGGTATGATAAATTTGTTTTATATGAAAAATGGTTTGGAATTAAAAACAGTTAAATTAAAAATACTTTTCAGGCAAGCTATACCTGTGGGAAAAACTATTATAGTTAAGGCGTTTGTTGACAAACCTATCAGGCATTTTTATAAAGCCAAATCTCACATACTAATTGGCAACAAGATTTTTGCTGAAGCGGAAGGATATTTCAGAAAGTAGAAGGAGAAAGTGATAATAAATTTAGTTCAAATGAAATCGGAAGAATCCGGGGTTGTAGCCGAAATTCGTGGAGGATGTAGTGTGATAAACAAGCTTGAGAGCATAGGAATAATCCCCGGCAAAATAATAAAAAAAATAAGCTCTCAACCCTGGCGAGGACCTCAAACCGTAGAGATAAATAATATACAGGTTGCCATTGGTTTTGGTATGGCAAGAAGGATAATGGTAGAGGTCGAGGAAAAAACTATTTAGTGAAATGAAAGCCGTTTTTTAATGATGCTTTTCGGACATTTAAAAAGGGGCAAGATAGAAAACAAAAATATAGCAGTTAAACCAGGGGTTTGGCTTTTGATTATTGTTTTCATGCTAACTGCCTGTTCACGGGAAGCAAAGGACTCTCGCAAAGATAAATTTGAAACAGCTAAGGCAAATGGCATTGAATTTTTAGATTCAATAAAAGTTTATATAAATCCCATAACTATGAATAAAGACTCCAAGATGAATTACAAAAAACATCTTGTAGAATACATAAGTACATATTTAACATTTTATGAAACATCCCATTCTACAAAAGAAAAAACTTTATATAAAAGAAAAGTCGAAGAAGTTATTGCTCCTGTATATACCTCCGAATATCATAATTTTGCTAATTCCTCATTAGAAGAGTTTAAAGACAATGTGGTTTCTTATCTTAATGCCGGTCGGATATTACAAAAATTGGGGTTTGATACTAAAATGTATAAAGAAAAAATTGGAGAAATTTTACCTTTAATCATCAGCAAAGAGCATCAAAACGCACGGAAACTGACTAACAATATGGCAATAAGACTTCATTTAGACGAGCTCGGTTTTAAGGGTGGGTATTCTTATATGGAATTATATCAGAATCCCGAATGTATTGTCCGGACACATCCCAATATAGAAGGTTTGAATATGTACAGTTTAACCCATGAAATTTTTTATTTAACGAATTATGGGACTACCGGAGTTAAATGCGCAACTTCTTCTGATTTAAGTTATCTTAAAGAGATTTTTTTAAAATTGGTTCCAAAAGGGATTGAGATGAATAATCCGGATTTAGTTGCGGAGTTGTTAGTATGCCTTCATTATATCGGGTTAAAGAATACAAAGCAGTATAATGAAGCGATAGATTATTTACTTTCCTGCCAGAATTTAGATGGTTCGTGGGGCAACTATGAAAAATTGAAAAAAGAAGTGGAGAATTTTAACCCTGCTTATATAGTTGAGGCAAGTCAATATCTTCATACAACCCATGTAGCTTTATGGGCATTATCTCTTGCGTTTGATTGAGGGAGGGAAAAAACAAGATGAATCTATTACATGCTATCATTTTGGGAATTGTAGAAGGAGTAACGGAATTTTTACCTATCTCTTCGACCGGGCATTTAATTCTTTCTGTAAAAGTATTAGGTTTACTCCAGAGTGATTTTATGAAGAGTTTTGAAATAATTATTCAACTCGGTGCAATACTATCTGTAATCGTATTGTATTGGCGTTCACTTATTGTTGATTTTAAAACATTTTCCCTTGTATTCACAGGATTTGTACCTACTGCTTTTTTAGGACTACTATTATATAAATGTATCAAGAATGTCCTTCTTAACAACGAATTAATCGTGTTGATTGCATTATTAGCAGGCGGTATTTTGTTAATTGTTTTTGAATTACTACATCATGAAAAACCGGACGCAAGTGTGCTAATTTCAGATATTACTTATAAACAAGCGTTTATTATCGGTGTTTGTCAATCGGCAGCAATAATTCCGGGGGTTTCCCGTTCACTGGCAACTATACTTGGCGGGTTAGCTCTGGGGTTAAGACGAAAGGTTGTCGTTCAATTTTCTTTTCTTTTAGCAATCCCGACAATGTTAAGTGCGACAGCATATGATTTAACTAAAAATGCATCACATTTTACATCCGAACAGTTTTATTTTTTGCTGGTTGGATTTATTGTCTCCTTTATCGTTGCGCTTTTTGCAATAAAATTTTTAATAAGTTACATAGAAAAACATAATTTCATTGTTTTTGGCATATACCGAATTTTAATTGCATTGCTTTTTATGTGGGGACTTACCTTAACGAGATGAAGAAAATTTTACTTGTAGGAAATCCGAATGTAGGGAAAAGCGCATTATTTTCACGTTTAACCGGTATAGATGTTATTACTTCAAACTACCCCGGGACGACAGTCGGGTTTACAAAGGGCTATTTAACAATCAGCGGAGAGAAAATAGAGATTATTGACATTCCGGGGGTATACACACTTGAACCTAATTCAAAAGTGGAAGAAGTTGCAATTGATATGCTAAATAAAGGCTGTGACGTTTTAATAAACGTAGTTGATGCCACAAGTTTAGAGAGAAACCTTAATCTTACGCTGCAATTATTAAAATACAACATTCCCGTTATTATAGCGTTAAATTTTTGGGACGAGACAAGACATTTTGGCGTTTCTATTGATATGAAAGAATTGGAAAAAGTTTTGGGCGTTCCGGTCATCCCGACCTGTGCCATAACAGGTGAGGGCATAAAAGAGCTAATAAATAGATTCCCCGAAGCGAAAGTTAAAGGTTATGAGTATAAACTAGAAGAAAAATGGAAGGAAATAGGAAATATTGTTAACCGGGTACAAAAATTATCGCATAGACACCATACTTTTCTTGATAAAATAGAAGAGGTATCCACGCATCCGTTAACAGGAATACCCTTTGCTTTAGTAGTTCTTGTTGTTACTTTTTTAATAGTAAGGTTCGTAGGAGAAGGTTTAATAAATTATATACTTGACCCGATATTTAAAAACTTTTATCATCCGGCGATTATTAACATCGTAGATAAAATTCTGCCATTTGAGTTTTTAAGAAATTTACTTCTGGGAACAACATCTGAAGTTATGGAATCCTTTGGTTTATTAACTACCGGTATATATATTCCTCTTGTAATAGTTTTGCCTTATATGTTTTCATTTTATCTTATGTTAAGTTTTCTGGAAGATACGGGATACCTGCCACGGGTAGCAGTTTTATTGGACTCTTTGCTTCATAAAATAGGCCTTCACGGATACGGAGCAATCCCCGTGCTTCTGGGGTTTGGTTGTAAGGTACCGGCAATGCTTTCCACACGCCTATTGGAAACAAACAGAGAAAAGATAATTGCTACGGCTTTAATTCTTATGATAGCTCCCTGTATGCCCCAAACCGCTATGATAATAAGTCTTGTTGCGCCTTACGGGATTAAATATTTACTGCTTATATTTTTGATACTTTGTCTTATTGCCGTATTAACCGGTTTTTTTCTTAACAAGATTCTCAAGGGTGAAACGCCGGAACTTTTTGTTGAAATACCGCCTTATCGTGTTCCATATATGCCGATGGTAATGAAAAAACTATGGATAAGATTAAAAGCATTTATTTTGGAAGCAATGCCATTAATAATTGTTGGTATATTTATAGTAGGTATTTTAGATAGTCTGGGAGTAACGAGTTTTATTGCCAATTTTTTAGGAAAGCCAATATTGAGTATTTTAGGACTTCCAAAAGAAACAATTTCTGTAATGTTATTGGGAGTTTTAAGAAAAGACGTTTCCATAGCATTACTTGCGCCATATCACTTGAGTATAAAACAGCTTATGATTGCATCTATCTTTATGGTTTTATATCTTCCGTGCATAGCGACATTTTTTACGATGTCAAGAGAGTTGGGAATTAAGAATACGTTAAAAATTGTTTTTATTATGTTTTTTACTTCAATTATTTTAGGCGCATTGCTCAATCTTATACTTTGAAAAAAAAGAGGGATTAATATGTAGTAGCACCCGGAATTATATAGTTCGCAGGAGGGGAAGATTCTCCACTTACTCTTACTTCATAATGAAGATGAGGACCCGTTGAACGTCCTGTATTTCCTATATAACCTATGACTTCGTTTCTATTTATTTTTTGAGAAAGATTGACTTTAGTGCGCGAAAGATGTCG